>JAHDFQ010000218.1 GCA_020628085.1 Saprospiraceae bacterium | reverse complement strand
TCCGTCAATGCCAACTTAAACCGAATATAGGCATTCATATGACTATCTGCTACATGATGCACCACCTGCCGAGGCGTCCATCCTTCTGGTCGATACGGTGTGTTTAGTTGTGCTTCGGTCATACTGTCAATTGCAGCTTTCATTTGTTGTGGCAATACTTTTATTTCTTGTATCCAATTTGTTATATCCGTTGTCGTTATATCCGTTGGTGTTTGAAAGTGTCCGATGGGGAATTTTAGGTTTTGGGATGTGTTTTGCATTTTTTCAAATCATTATATTTTTTTCTTAAAAAATCCATAGTCTGAAAATGAATCGATGAGGATTTTATTTCTTGGCTCAAAATAATAAGGTTTTATACAAACTATTTTTAGATCTATTCTTTCATTTCCATAATTTGGAGATTTTTTATTGTAAATCATTTCATCACCAATTCCTTCTACTAATTCTTTAACGATAAGTTTTTGTAGAACATTCTCATCATATTCTACTAGTTCAATATTTCCCTTAGGAAAACTAAGCTGTTTTACTTCTTTGTTACTATCAACAAATTTACTCTTAAGCCCAAAAATATGGATACTATCTTTCGTACATTCAATTGATTCAAATGTATATGATTCTAAAAAACAATCTAAACTTGCACATCCTACATACTTTTCTCTCTTCTCAATTTTATAAATAATATCTTCCTTGAAAATTAATTCAATGCTTATAGGTTCTATTTTTATATCATATTTATCTTTTGGTTCTATGAGTTGTATTACATTTATAGTATCTTTTTTGGGTAGGCTTTTTAAATACGAAAAAGGTAGTCTACTATCAAAGTTAGATTTATCAAAACTGTTTAAAGTATCCAAAACCGTTATTCCATTAAAGGTAGAACCCGTGATATTCCCTTCTAAGTCAAAACTGTAAATAGCCTTGTTACTATTTTGAATTTTTTGTTCATAAACGCTAATTAAATCATAATTCCCAACATGAATATTATTTACTTTAGAAGGATCAACTTCTTTACAAGATGTTGAATACAAACTCAGCACTGTTAATAGTAAAAATAGTCTTAAAGCAATTTCCCTACCTCTCATATTTATAATACATCACAATTCCATAAAAAATATGTAAAAAGCCAAAGCCAATTGCCCAAAATTCTAATCCATAACCGATAAAAAAGAGCGAAATCAATCCAAGTGCAATTTCACATAAACCCAAATAGTGTAAATCTCGAAGGGTGAATTTACTGGCATTGACCAATGCCAATCCATAAAAAATTAAAGTAGTGGGTGCTACCAAGCCAAAAGCGCCATGATACATCAAACCCAATGAAAAAATACCGCCTGCTGCTAGAGGAATCGCCAAATTATACAATAACCGCCAAGTGAGTTTATCCCATATTTTTTGTCCTTTCCGACTGGCATTTCTATTGGTAAAGAAAAAACCGCTTGCTAAGGCAAACATTAACACTAAAACGGCATCTAACAAGAAAAAGGTGATATAATTCATACCCCATTTCTCTACGCCAACCGCTTCAATATAATAATATCGAGTTCCGTCAAACGGGGTTAAACCTGTATAGATATAAACGAAAGTTGCCCCAATCAAGGCAAAAATACCTGCTGCCACTCCCGATAAACCGCTCAATGATATAAACCGAGCCGATTGTTCCATCAAAGATCGAATCTCTGTCAATGTTTCCAGATGTTCTTGCCGTTTATCCATCATAATTGGATTTTTTGAATCAAAAGGTATTACTAAAAGTACTTTGCATTTCAAAGTTAATAGAATTTTATTGATTTAGCAAGGCTTTTTTTGTTTTCGTAAAAAATATTTGAAAAACCCAATACAACAATACATCCCAAAAAACAGTATCTTTGCGCTGCTTTTGAGAAAAAGCATTAAATAAAAGAAACGAATGCAAGTTTTCAAAACAGTCCAAGCACTTCAAATACATCTCAACGACCTACGAAAGAACGGACAACAAATTGGTTTTGCCCCAACGATGGGTGCATTGCACAGTGGACATTTATCGCTGATTGCAGCGTCTAAGGCGGACAATGCCTGTACGGTTTGTAGTATCTTTGTGAATCCGACACAGTTTGATAATGCAGATGATCTAGAGAAATATCCGCGTACAACTGAACGTGATCTTGAATTGTTATCAGAGGCAGGATGTGAAGTCGTTTTTATACCGAATGCTAAAGAAATTTATCCTGAAAATATCGTCATCAGAAACGACTTTGATTTTGGGGAGTTGGATAAGGTGATGGAAGGAGCGTTTCGGGAAGGACATTTTGCAGGGATGGCGCAGGTGGTCAATCGCTTGTTGGAAATTGTTGAACCTAATCGCTTGTACATGGGACAAAAAGATTTTCAACAATTGACTATCGTTCGATCTATGTTAAAACAAACCAATTCTAAAACGGAACTGGTGATGTGTCCGATCGTAAGAGAAGCAGATGGTTTAGCGAAAAGTTCTAGAAATGTACGCTTGACACCTGAAAATCGGCAAAAGGCAATTGTACTATCAGAAACACTCCGAAAGGTAAAAGAGCGTTTGACGGAGTCTTCAATCCAAGACTTAGAGCAATTTGCACTGGTACATTTGAATTTACCAAATTTTCGTCCCGAATATTTCAAAGTGGTCGATGGAATTTCTTTACAAGAAATTGAATCCATTGATGATGCTGATTTTGTAGTGGCGTGTACGGCAGTTTGGGCTGGAGAAATTCGTCTAATTGACAATATGATCCTGAAAAATAACTAATAAAAGTTGCTTTACAACTGAGATAAATAGTGAATGGTTATTTGTCTAATAACCAGTTAACTAATATACCAATAACTAAAAACTGCTTTGCAGTTTAAACTATATTACTATGTTAATACAACGATTTAAATCAAAAATTCATAGAGCAACCGTTACGGAAGCGAACTTGAATTATGTTGGAAGTATCACCATTGACGAGGATTTAATGGATGCTGCTAATTTTGTAGAAGGAGAACGTGTTCAGATCGTCAATAACAATAATGGTGAACGCATTGAAACGTATATCATCACAGGAGAACGTGGTTCAGGAATTATTTGCTTGAACGGTGCTGCGGCACGACGTGTCGAAGTAGGTGATATTGTTATTATTATTGGTTATGGATTTATGGATTTTGAAGAAGCAAAAACCTTTGAACCCTCTATGGTTTTCCCTGATGCTAATAACCGTATTCCTACAAACGATTAAACCAGTTCATTCTGAAAAATACCATCATTAATATCATCAAATTTCTACTTTTTGTAGGTATCGGTTCTTTCATTTTGTACTATGTGTATCAAAGTCAAAATGCCAATTATATGGCAGAATGTGCTTTGAAGGGCATACCTGAGGCAGAGTGTAGTTTCAAGGATAAAATTATAGATGATTTTAAAAATGCTAATTATTGGTGGGTATTAATGGTTTTATTGTGTTTTACCATCAGTAATGTTAGTCGAGCTATTCGGTGGAATATGCTCCTTAAACCTTTGGGAAGTACACCCAAGTTTATCAATTCTTTTTTAACTATTATTCTTGGGTACTTTGCAAATTTGGGTTTTCCTCGAATCGGTGAAATTGTTCGGGCAGCCACCTTTTCACGCTATGAGAAAATACCATTAGAAAAAGTCGTCGGAACAGTTGTCGTTGACCGAATCTTTGATGTGATGTCCATTTTGATTGTGACAGCACTAGCTCTTTTATTAGAGTATGAACGAATTATCGGATACGTTAACGAAAATTCTGTTCTTGGTGAAAAAATAAATAACTTATTTCAAAGCAACGCTTTATGGATTTTAGCGGGTATAGGTATCCTTGGATTGGTTGCTTTATTTCTAATCCGAGACCGACTAGCCCAGACAACGATCTATAAAAAAATTGTAGGTATATTAACGGGTTTTGCGGAAGGGATTCGCTCCGTTGCCAAACTCGATAAACCATTTTGGTTTCTTTTTCACAGTATTATGATCTGGGTCATGTATTTTATGATGACATGGGTTTGTTTCTTCGCCTTTGAACCGACTGCCAATTTACCAGCTACGGCTGGTCTGCTTGTTTTCGTTTTTGGTGCTTGGGGTATCGTTATTCCTGCTCCTGGCGGTATGGGAACATACCATGCACTAGCCATTGCTGCACTTTCTTTGTACGGCGTTGCTGGTGACGATGCGTTCTCTTTTGCCAATATCAGTTTTTTCTCTATTCAGATTGGATGCAATATTTTTATTGGATTGCTAGCTCTCCTGCTATTACCTATTATTAATAAAAATTATGAACCTGTGGTACAGGAGGTTTAGGTAGAAAATGGTATAATCTAATACTTCATTACTTTTACTGACAATACTTTATTCACTGTTGATAATTGACAAAAATAAACCCCTTTAGGGTAAAGTGAACTATCAAAACTTATTTGATAAGTACCTGCTTCTAAGGATGCACTACTATTGGGATCTTCTTTTAAAAACGCACGACTATCAAAAGAAGTCATTAGTTTTCCTTGTACATCATACACATCAATGCGAACGGTACTTTTTCCTTTCAATCCATACTCAATATTTAATGTATCTTCGATCGGATTTGGGTTGACACTAATGCTAATTTCTTCTGGAATAACTGGAACATTATCAATATCTAGTGTATTCACAAATACAGGTGAACCCGTTAACTCAATTTTGTTAGAATTTTCACGACTAATAATGCCTGATCTGGTATGATCCCAATGTTTAATTTCAGACCGAGCCACATTCATTTCACTTGGAAAAGTATAGGTTACACTCGCTTCTTCGCTCTCATCTTGGTGGGTTTCTGCCCATAAAACGTAGGTATATTCGTTTGTCGTTGGTTGCTTAAATGCCATTCCTCTTGCTCCATCAGGGAGATTTAGTAGTTCCGTTTGTTCAGCATCGTAACGTGATCCATGCAATAGTTTTGAAGTCGTATGATAGGCAATTCCACCGTCATTGGGTCGCTGTGTGTATAACTCAATATTAGCAATAGTTTTATATAAGCCCATAAAATTGAACTCATTATCATGTCCTAAAGAACTAATATCAGACAGATTGAATACGTGAAACTGGTCGATTCCTTCCTGCATGCACGTCACTAAAGCTTTGATCAAGAAATTACGCTGCGATTCATCAGATCCGATAAATTCTCCATATTTAAGTCTTGGTAAATTCGTTTCAGTAATAATCCATCGTTTTTCGGGATAGATTGTTCCGTCATAGTTATACTTCAATAAAACGTCCTCAAACTCTTTTTTGAGTTCTATTAAGCCATCTACCGCACGATCTGAATGACGGAAGTATACAAAATCAGAAATTTCATTGCTCCATTCTCGCATACTATTATCGATATGTGGATAGGAATGATAACTCAACACATCAAAATAGGCACCGCCGCCAAGCGGATACGCTGCTGTCACTTGACCATTATCAGGGTTGTCTGTATTGCGTAGAATGGCATCTAAAAAACTTGGATAACCCAAACCTCCAACTGCCACTAAAGCATCAGGATCAATAGATTTAATAACTTCATAACTAATTCGAAGCATTCGGATATAGTCAAAAATCGGGGCATGTAGTTTGTATTCACACGGATCAGGGTTATTATCCCACCAACTTCCTTCTTCACCTGGTAGTCTCACAGAGTTTGCTGAAAATGAAAAGTCTGGTTCATTCCAAATCTCCCAAAATTTAATATTATCCTTATATTTAGAAACAGTTTTGTACACATACAAAGCATAAAAATTACTATCATTCACGGGCGTTCCATCTGATCCATCATCCCAGATATCTAAATATAAATTTCTAAACATGGTAGACTGTGCTGTTGGACAATAAAAAGTAGTATCTCTATGTGCTTCAGTAGGAGTTTGCAAAAAACAAGTATTATCTGTCAAACCAAGTTCACCATAATGCTGAAAAGCGTCCACTCTAATATTATACCCCCATTCTTCCAAAAACCATTCAGGTAACGTCGGGCGCAATGCCTTGACGCCAATTCCTTCTACATCTATGACCGTTTCTACACCGTTAATTTCCAAATTTACATTTGGATTTCCAGCAGCAATATCTGCCAGTTGTTCATCTCTCCAACCTTCATAATAACCCATATTACTGCCAAAAAAAGCATTACCCTCATAAGGAGGAACAACATCGTTAGCTGTATAATTAACCTGAGCCCAAATTGGAAAACAGAAAAGGACTATTGCTAGAGTAAATAAATGTTTCATTGGATCGAATTGATGTATGGAGTGACGACTACAAATTATAGTACGCACGTATTTCAACGCTTAAAACAAATTCTTGTTTTGAAAATTACTATCGGAAGGGAAATAATAGCTTAAAGATACCCTTTTTTAGGTAGAATATAAACAATGTTGCCCCATCAAATCTTACAAATTGTCGCACTTTTTTCAAAAAATGTCAGGGTAATCGCATTTAAAATTTTTCTAATTCCTGTAAACCGTCACTCCCCGTTACGGAACAAGAATAGCATTTGTATCAAAAAACATTATGCAATCGTTTTTAATTTCATCAATTTTACTGATCTA
>JAHDFQ010000015.1:41866-47131 GCA_020628085.1 Saprospiraceae bacterium | reverse complement strand
TTACGAGATTTATATTTCATGTTGTACAATGATCTCCCTTGATTTTTTTTACTAGCAATTTGCTTCTTTATTTTTTCTGAGAAATCAGCATTAGCTATTAACTCCCATTCGGTTTTAGTGGGTAAGCGGTACGCAAATTTTTTAGGTGTATCATGTCCATTTGCAATCAACATCTCCCTAACACGTTCTGTGCGCCATTGGCAATAGGCTGTTGCTTGTTCGTGACTCACTCCCACGACGGGATACCTATTATAAGCAGCGTGTTGGTAGTATGTCTTAACCCAAGGTTCGTTATCAGACTTCTCTGTTCGCCAAACTGTTGTGTCTGGAATACTAAAAAGATGTTCGGGCGAGTTCTCCCCAAATTTGATCTTTTGATAACTGACATATTCTTTCCAATTAATATTTGTCAGTTCCGTTTCATCAAAGAAGAAATTATCCACAATTTCTACTGTCCCTGGTGGTCGGAAATCAATTTTTGTCACGATTGTAAAACTCCAACTAATGCTTACCAATACCACTAAATAAATTATTATATTTTTCATTGAATTTGATTTATTAGATTTAATATTTTACATGGTGTGTTTAGTCTAGTTAAGTCGCTCATTGTATTTACGCTTACAGCTTAAAAGCTGTGATACTATTTATTCCACGACCTCCATAAACACCCGAAAGCCAATAGCAGGACTGATGCCATTATACTCTTTTCTGGAATGAATCACACAGTTTTCTGGAGTATCTTCCCAGCTACCACCTTTAGCGATTCCTTTTTCGGCAATCATTTCTGCTATGTTTCCAGATATATTGTATAAACCATAATCATTAGGAAAATAGCTGGTTATTTTGACCGAAAAGAAGCCACCATCATTCGATGGGTGTGTATTATCACAGGTTTCACAGGGCAATTCCTCGGAAACATAGAAATTGGCGAGGTAACAACCTTTTGCATTTCGAGAATAAAAACCTCCCCAAGGATAAGGTGCTTGGTCGTGACCTGCTCGTCCAGCTTTTTCCCACTCTTCTTCAGTAGGTAATCGGAATTTTACTTTTTGAAAATTCTTCTTTTTGGAATTACTACTATTATATACATTGGTGATCCAAGTACAATAGAGTTGTGCAGCTTCGTAAGAAATATTTTGAACTGGATTTTCATCGCTATCGGGATGTCCGTGTAAAAAAACAGTTTTATTGGGGACTAATTGATGATAAATTGGTAGTAGTGATCGCCAGTCAGTTTTAGTGGTTTTGCAGGTTTCTAGCAAATCGAATGCTTTGTTTTTTAGTAAATCCATCAAAAACTGTTCATATTGAAGGTTATTCACTTCACCTTCCATCGCATATAAACGAGGAGCAACTTTTTGTAAACCATCTTCTAAGGTCTTGATTTCTAAAATAGATTCAATGTCTTGAAATTCAGCTACTTGTTGCTGTAAGTAATAATTGGTTTGTGTTAATCGACCGCCTTCGCTAGCTATATTTTGACAAAGCTGAACGATTTCATCTACCTTGTTTAGTTCATTAGCTTCTAAATAATACTTGTGTAAAACCAATAAAGCAGGTAAATAATTGAGGTTCAACTGTCGTAAAACAGATCGACTTTTATCCGTTTCAAAATCAACTTTTAAATGATCCGTCAAAAATTTATTTTCAAAATTATCTTTCAGTTGAACGATATTATCAAAATTAGTAGGAGCGTATTTTAGTGCCAAACCAACCAAATATAAGTTATCGCTATACTCATTACGCATATTTTTAGGTGTCGCAATTCCCATGTAAATGGGTTGATCTGCATGGTCGATTAAATGCTGAATAATAGCCAATTGGTATTCTAGTGATGTTTTAAAATCTTCGTTTTGTTTCGTAAAGTCGGGTAAGGACAACTCTTTCAAAATCGCACTAAAATAGCCTGCTCGAAGAATTAAATGCGTATTTATTACTGTTACATCCTGTCGCAATCCTTTTCCATGCTGCAAAAGCCACAACGGATACGTATCATTGTCTCCATAGGTAAAAACAACCGCATTGGGTTCTAAAGACATCAGCACATTATAGTTCCAAGCCAAAATACCTGGCGAAAACTCCTTACTATCATACCATTGACGGCTAATTTTCTGCACCATTTCTTGATTTCGATTGGTTTCATGGTAGGTAATCAGTCCACTATATGTTTCTGGACGATCAGGTGCTAAAGCGTAGGCTTTTTCAATATGTGCGTATAAATCCGGGTCTCCGCCGCTATGTTTATAGATCAAATAATTATACTCGAACGAATCTTCAGGAATTGTTTTTTTGACTTCTTTTATGATTGCATCTAAATCAAATGCTTTTTTGTCTTCACCCAAGATATTAACAATGCGTGCTGCTAAATAATAATTGAGCCAAGCATCTGCGTTGCGTTGATTTTTTTCCGTTTCTAGTTGCCAAAGTTGAGTTTGTTCTTCATAATATTCTAAAGAATGTAATATCTGTGCAAAAGAATAAATCTTTTCTGGTTTTGGATCTTCCAGTGTATCATCGTTTGCAAATAATGCTAGGCTTTGAAGTATCGCCAACCATAGAATTAATATATACGTTTTCATAAGCCAATATTTTTGGTTCGTTTGTAAGGTGATACACCGCTATGGATTAGACGTTCAAAAAAAGATGTTTTTTTATTTAATTCATGCTATAAAATACAACTACTTTTTTCATAAAAGGACAAATACATAAGCTTACGGGAAAAATTGGTAATTGAACCAGAGACATACTGCTGCATCTTTGTACTGTAAGTTTTAAACATCTAAAAATTATTTAAAAACATAAAAAATAAATCATAATGAAAAAGATTCAAGTAGTATTCATCGCCATTTTTGCATTCAGCATTGCATTTGTACAAGCACAAACTAAACAAATTAACCTTGAACAAACAAAAGGGGCATTTACAACTGAGAACTTAACTTTAGCAGCAGGTGATTATCAATTTAACATTTCTAACAATGGTGTCGATCACGAATTGGGTTTTGTCCTTGTACCAAAAGGAATGTATGATGCAAAACATCATATTCAAACAGCTTATGTGAAAGCACCCGTAGCCAATGGCAAAAGTTCTATGACCAGCACCGTACATCTTGAGGCAGGTGAATATGAGTATTTTTGTCCAATGAATCCAACGCCGAAATACAACTTAACTGTGGTGGATGAGGTAGAAACGATCAAATTAGGACAAGTCAAAGGCGATTTTGACCAACATGGTTTAACTATTGAAAAGGGTTCTTATCAGTTTGAGATTGCCAATTTGAATGTCGATCATGAGGTTGGATTTGTATTAGTACCGAAAGGAATGTATGATGCAAAACATCATATTCAAACAGCTTATGTGAAAGCACCCGTAGCTGAAGGTACGAGTTCTATGACTGGAATTGTTGAATTGGAAGCAGGCGAATATGAATATTTCTGTCCGCTAAATCCGACTCCAAAATACAATTTGACGGTAGTTAATAAATAAATTCTCTCTATTCCTATAACCGAATATATCAGAAAGGCTAAGTTTGCATGGTGTGAACTTAGTCTTTTTTTGATTGTAGCTGATGTTGTTAACGAGGCTCAAACCTTATTTTTTCTACTAAATCTTTGAAATATTCAGGACTCCAAATCTTTAATACTTCATCATTAGGAATAAACCGAACCACATCTTCTTTAATACGGTTGAAAGAAACGGATTCAATCTTAGCATTCAATAAACCAATGATTTGTTCATTAGAAACACGATCTTCTTCCCAATTGTTAGTATCTTTTGCCCTTGTCAAAAAATGATTTATATCTAAGGGAATCCCTTTTTTAATATACCATTCTAAGTCATACCAATCTCTTCCTTTTACCCTATTTTTCCATTTTCTAAATAATAATGCGTGCATTTTACCTGCAAATAAACTTGGTTTAGTATAACATTTGACATAAAACGAAAATGGACGAAGTGCTAACTTTTCCTCAGTCTTAAAATTTAAAGGCGGGTGTTTATCGACTTCTATTTTTATCTTCAATGTCTTATTGGAACGAACTCCCGTTTCTTTAATAATGTCTTCTAGTACGATTTCTTTCCAAATCGTTTCGGCTTTTAGAAAAGCAGAATCAATAGCTGTTTCTTTTACTTTTTCCTTTTCTACAATACGAACCGTTAACCCTAAGGATTTGAATTCATCAAGAATAGCTTTAAAATAGGGTTCAATTGAAAAATCAAGATCAGGCTGGAGTAAAGAAAAATCTAAATCTTCTGAATACCGATCTAAGTTATAAAATATTCGGAGTGCTGTTCCTCCATAAAAAGCAGCTTTCTCAAAAAAATCAGTTCTGGATAAACCTGCAAGGGTTATTTCTTGCATTATCTCTCGCAATGTAGATAATATATCCGTTTCATTTTGAGGATTATAATCTTCTATCCACTCTTTTATCATAACATTATCAAGGTTTTAATCAGCATTTTTAAGCTACTTTTTTTAGGAGCATATTCAAGCCATAATTCCATCATTTTTGTATTTAATGTACTCAATACATCACGATCTATACGAAGGTCTTCCATTAAAAAAGCTTGCGTCTGTTTGATACTTCTAAGATGTACTTTAGGTGTTAGTACGATTTTATCGCATACTGCTTTTTCAGGTGAAGCGATTAACATCGTTTGCTTAGGTGAGTGTTCTATATTTTTAATTCCGTAAGAATAGTAAGGAGTTTTTAGTTGTTGATAACTGAATCGCCCAATAGGAGTTTTATATAATTTTGACGTTTTTATAGTAACGGAACTGACTTCATATACTCTTTCTGGTATCATCCCCCAATAAGACAAGGCAGATTCTAAAGACACATAACTCGGTCCTCTAAGATGATTGGCGATTAAAAAGGGTTCTGGTGTGGGCAAATCCATTTCAGGTCCAGCTATATATAGTCCTCTTTTAAGAGAAATAAGGGATTTGTTTTTGAGGAGCGCACTAATTTTATCATTTGGTCGCTGATAATCCTTGAGTAAATCTAAGATTAAATGCCTAGATATAGGCGTTTCAGTATATCCTTTTATTTTTTTCCTAAAATCCATTATGTTATTATTAGGGAATTTAATCGGTTTTTTTTCGATTAAGTGTTATAAATATAACAATATTGACTTAAAAGAGCAAGTGTAATTGGTATTTTACTCAAAATATTTAAGATAAAAAATATTGATTATTCTATTTCGGATTATAATCCGTTGGTACCTTTTAAGGTTGTAAGTATGGATTTTTAGATATGAAAAGTTGA
>JAHDFQ010000015.1:9662-41766 GCA_020628085.1 Saprospiraceae bacterium | reverse complement strand
AAAGACAAAAACCGTAAAATATCATCGACATATTGGCGATTGTTAGCAAGGCGAGGGATTTTGTGCTGTCCGCCATATTTACCTTTGGAACGTAGCCATTCATGGAAAGTGTTGGTGGGTAGTGGAACAATTTTGAGTTCTTCCAATGCCATGCTTTTATGGCGTTTGGCTTCGTAATCGGAGTTGATTTGTTGAAGATGTTGATCTAATATTTTTGCGAATTTTGCCAAATCAAGTGGCGATTGTTCAAACTCAATAAGCCATTGATGCCCACCTTTTTCGGTTTCTGAAAAATAGATTGGAGCAACCGTATAATCTGCCACTAAAGCATTGGTTTGCTCACAAGCTAAAGCTAGGGCTTTGTCAGTGTTGGCTACAATAACTTCTTCACCAAAAGCATTGACAAATTGATTGGTGCGACCTGTGATTTTGATTTTATAAGGTGCAGTGGACGTGAATGTAACGGTATCACCAGGCACATATCGCCACAAACCTGCATTGGTCGTGATGACGAGAGCATAATTTTTCCCGACTTCTACTGCTGATAATGGAATAGCTTGGGGGTTGTCTTTTTCCCACTCACCTGTTGGTAAAAATTCATAAAAAACACCATTGTTTAATAGCAATAAAAGATCATCGTCATTTAGACCATGTTGGATTCCAAAAAAGCCTTCGGAGGCATTATAAATTTCAACATATTCTACTTCTTCCGAAGGTAAAAAGGTTTTAAATTGTTCTCGATATGGTGTAAAACTAACACCACCATGTGTATATACTTGGAGATTAGGCCACACCTCTAAGATGTTGTTTGCACCCGTCAATTCTAGTATTTTTCTAAATAAAACGACGGTCCAAGTTGGTACGCCACCGATCATGACCATGTCTCGTTCTTGACTAACGATACGAGCCATTTTTTCAATTTTGGCTTCAAAATCAGACATCAATGCGGTTTCAAAATCAGGTGTAAAAAAGGGATGCGCCACGCTTGGCATATGATGAATCATAATAGAAGACACATCGCCATAGCGTGTTTTGGGATACGGTTCAAAATAATCCCAACTTCCACCCATCAGGAGGGTTTTACATTCAAATTGACGAGCTTCTGGTAGATTATTATAAATAATAGACATAGTATCCCACGTTCCTCGAATGTGCGATTGGCGTAGGTTTTGAGCACTAACAGGAATGAATTTACTTTTTCCACTAGAGGTACCTGAGGACTTGGAAAACCAATTAACCTTTCCATTCCAGAGTATATTCTTTTCACCAAACATCATTTTGTTGATATATGGTTGGAGTGTTTCATAGTTGGTGATCGGAAGTTGGTTGGCAAAATCAGCATAAGTTTTAATTTGATCAAAACCGTACTGTTTTCCCCATTGTGTATGTGCAGCCGTATTCACAAAGCGTCGCAGTAGCTTATGTTGCACCTCATGTGGGTGCTGCATGAAGTGCTGAATGCCTTTATAGCGTTGAGCTAGATACCAACGCATCGCCTTATTTGCTAATTTTCTCATACTCTATTTTGTTCCTAAAGCGATTGAATACAAAGTTCGTTCAAGTTACATTATTAAATATAACAAGATATTTGTGAATCGTCTTATTTTCTAAAGTTATGTTTTTATTAATAAGCTAGATTTATGAGATATAGATACTCTTTTTTCTATAAAAAAGAGCAACTTTACATCATTATAAAAATTGAATATTTATGTCAAATAAGAAACGAATTGCATTAGATATGGATGAGGTCATTGCAGATGTCATTCCTAAATTTTTGGATTTATATGAAGCTGAATTTGGTCAGCGTTTGACGACCAATGATTTTCGAGGACGTAAAATTTATGATACACCAGCTGCTTACAAAATACGAAATCATCTGTTCGACAAAGGTTTCTTTAGAGATTTGCCATTAATGGCAAACAGTCAGGAAGTTGTGCGCTGGTTGCACGATTATTATGATATTTATATCATTACGGCAGCCACTGAATTTAAAAATTCTTTGGAAGATAAGTATGAATGGCTGGAAGAACATTTTTCGTTCATACCGTGGCAACGCTATATTTTTTGTGGTGATAAAAGTTTTATGAAAGCAGATTATATGATTGATGACAAAGCTAGTCACCTTGCGAAATTTGATGGAAAAGGCTTGTTATTTTCAGCTTCGCATAATGTGGAAAGTACAGGTGATTTTACAAGAATGAACTCGTGGCTGGAGATTAAAGCGTTTTTTGAGGAAGAATTGAAAAAGGATGGAATTGTTGTGTAGAATACAATTTAGAGTATAGTGTATTGGTAGTCCCATCAAAGTGGGACTACCAATAAATATTTTAATTTAAAAATTATTGTCTTTCCCAAACAGAGGTAGAAATAATCGTCGTCGTCGTTGTAATTTCATTTGTAGTAGTAGTATTGGTCTCATCTTGAGAAAACACTAAATTACCATTGGAATTGATCTCAAAATTAGTCATTTGTTCGCCATTAATTAAAGATTCATCAAAACCATCAACCTCTATTTCAAAGAACGTACCATCAATGGTCATAACATTACCAGAAGTACTGTAAGTCCCAACACCTGTTACGTTTGTATAAGATTGATTAAATGTCTGAGTTGTACCAGATGTTGTAGTAGTAGAACTTATATCATAACTACCATTAGTTGTAAAATTATCAACTGCAAAAGTTACATCATAGTCTAGATTAGACCCTTCAATATTGCTTGTACCAGTGAAAGTCTGATCATTAACCGTGGTAGATGTTTGGGTTTCAGCTACAAACGAAATGACAGACCAAGTACCTTGAATATCCTCAGAAATATTCATATCATCATCATTACCACAAGAAGCTAAAGAGCAAAATAAAGCGAAGGCTAAGAACAGTTTTGTTAAATTAATCATGTTTGATTTTTAAATGGTTTAAAATAAAAGACATCAATACTCTAACTAAATTCGTCAGATATATTGATGTCTTAATGAATTATATAATACGTATCAAATTTGATACCTAAATAGAAATATTACTCTTTTTTATCGCCCCCACCCTTATTGTCATTGCCTTGTGGTGGCTTGTTGTTCCGATTATTTCGGTTTCTATTTCGATTCGGTCGGCGGCGATTATTACGTTTTGGCTTTGGTGCGTCTCCTTTGTTATCCGTAGCGTTATTACTGTTTGGGTTTGAATTTCCCGTTTTATTTTCTACTGGTTTTGGTGACTGCTGGTTGTTAGAATGGTTATTTCCACCTTTGTTTCCAGTAGGTTTATTCGATTTTTGATTTGGATTTGCTCCCTTTCTGTTATTCGAGCGATTCGGTCGGTTGGAGCGTTTGTTATTACCCGTCTGTTTTTGATTTTCATTTCCATTACTCGATTGTGGTTTATTATCGGTTTTAGGTTTATTGGAGCGATTGTTTGGTTTACGCTTTTGATCTGATTTATGATCGTTTTTTTGTGGACTTGCTCCATCCGAACGTTTATTATTCGCATTGGGTTTATTTGATCTATTGCCACCACTCATAGATGATCCGCCACGTTTTTTACGCTTATTGCGTCGCTTACGGCGCTCTTCAGGTGGTAATTCAATCACATCATTGACACTTTCATAATCATTCTCTGGCATTGCTGCTAAAGCTGCTGCCTCAATAGCTGCACTATCCATCAATTCCATCGGTTTTTCCCGATTTTTATTCATTTCCTGAATTTCTTTCACTCGACTGACATGCAAAGGATAAAATTTACCTCGGATACCGTTTTCTTGCAAATAACAATAGTACATAATTTGCTTAAAAATATCAGTCTTAACCAATACAGCCGTTCCTGCTTCGGTAAATAATTTATCAGCCTTTTTAGGAAAAACTTCTAAAGCATCAATATAGGTATCCAATTCAAAGTTGAGACAACATTTCAATCGACCACATTGACCAGATAATTTAGATTGATTGATTGCGAGGTTTTGATAACGAGCTGCTGCAGTAGAAACCGTTTTGAAATCAGACAACCAGGTAGAACAGCATAGTTCTCGTCCACAAGAGCCAATACCACCAATACGGGCAGATTCTTGACGTGCCCCGATCTGGCGCATTTCTACTTTTACTTTAAATTCTTTGGCAAAATGACGGATTAATTCTCGAAAATCGACTCGTCCATCTGCTGTATAATAGAAAGTTGCTTTTCGCTTATCAGCTTGAAATTCGACATCTCCGATTTTCATATCTAGGTCTAGAGTTCTAGCAATAGCTCGGGCTCTAACCATAGTATGTTTTTCCACACTTCGTGCTTCATCTAAACGCTCTAGATCACGCTCATTGGCTCTACGAATGACTTTTTTGAGCACACTATTTTTATTGACTCGTTTTTTCCGCATTTGCATACGTACGAGTTCCCCCGAAAGGGAAATGTGTCCAATATCATAGCCTGCATCTGTTTCTACCAATACCACATCACCTGTGGTCATATTACCTTGTGGTGGATTGTGATAAAAACCTTTTCGAGCACCATGACTAAAACTCACTTCGACGATACTGAACGCATCAACATCATGTATATCTAATTTGGATAACCAATCGTAGGTATTAAGTCTATTACAGCCACCTGTGCTGCAACCTCCATTGCTTTTACAACCTCCTGGTTTTCCATCTTTTCCCGTTGAACAACTTGAACATCCCATAATCTTTTTACGGTTGTAGGGTCTTCTAACAAGATCAATATCAAAAATATGATCTCGTTTTCTCCTCTTTTTATATATAAAGCTAAAACGTTATAAATTCAGAATACTTTAACGCTTAGCGGGTTTTAAAATGCGGTGCATCTGTATAGATGTATCCAGAAACAGCACCTTTGGGTTGGCGTTTCGTTCTACATAATACGCAGCATCCGATAATATGTTAGTAATTGCTTCGATTTGATCGAAAGCAATGATTTTTGTTAAATTTTGTGCACTTGATAGTTCTACATGTTGCAAACGAACTCGGTTGTTATTTGTCATTTTGAGTATCATATATTCTCGCATAAAATGTAGTGCATAGCGAATAAAAAACTTTTGTTTTTCTCTTCCAATCGTAGCAAATTCTTCTACCCAAGTCACCATATCAAGCGGTTTGCCCAAGTAGCATTTTCGCATCCAATCTAAAAACAAGGAAGAATTTTCGGTTTCTTTGTGTTGGGTCAATTTTAAAGCTTCTCTAAAATTTCCATCGCTCATATAAACAATAGCAGCCGCCTCGCTTTCAGAAATCCTTGCTGTTTGAACTAAGCCTTGTTTAATGTCTTCGTCAGATAAAGCATGAATATTGACCAATTGACAACGAGACAAAATTGTATTGAGTATCAATTCTTGATTTTCTGCCACCAATATAAAAATAGTATTTTCGGGTGGTTCTTCAATCAGCTTTAAAAGTCGGTTTCCTTCTTTTCCCAAATATTCAGGTAGCCACATTATCAAGATTTTATGAGAACCTTCAAAGGTTTTTAAACTCATTTTTTTAATAATATTGACACACTCATCTTTATTGATATTTCCTTGTTTGTTCTCCGCCCCGATATTTTGAAGCCATTCATTGTAATCCAAATATGCTGTTTCAGAAAGCGCTGTTCGCCACTGCGGTAAAAAGCTATCGCTCGTTACTTTACTACCAATAGTCGGAAAAGAAAAGTGAATATCTGGATGGATGAATTTTTGTGCCTTCATACAAGAACGACACGTACCGCAAGCATCATCGGTTTGTTTATTGGTACAAAGAATATATTGCGCAAACGCTATTGCCAACGCCAAACTTCCGTATCCACTCGACCCCAAAAAGAGTTGAGCATGGGGCATACGATTCTGCTGCACCATTTGTGCAAGGGTTTGCTTGATTGCTATTTGACCAATAACGTCTTTAAATTGCATCTTTTTTGAATAAAAATATTCAACGCAATGTATGGAAAGAAAAATTCAGAAGAAATGATGTACAAGAATAGTGTAATACGGCTTTTGAGCTGTATAAGTATAAAATAGTAGCATGATACAGCCTAAAGGCTGTGGTACATTTTTATAATATTTTTATTAAACGTTATTAAAACCTATATTAAAAAACTAATCTCTAAAATTATTTCTACCGACGAGTTATCACAATAACTTTTACCATCGTTTTTTCCTTTTGGCTACATTGCCTATATATTAAATGACAGTATAAACTTAGGTTTTTAGTGTTTTACACATATCCAATTGGCTTTAAGCCTGATCAGAATATCTATTTTATACTGTTTTTACAAAAGTACAATTTTATTTGGTAAGTTACTAGAAGGATGATTTATTGATTTTTAGGAAGTTGAAGTCTAGCAGGTAAATACCAGCTAGACTCCAGGGGGAGGTACTTTTACTCAACTATTAGTTTCTTGGTTATTCCGTCTATTCTCAATGTATAAAACCCAGAAGGAATTTTATTCAAGATAATTTGATTAGTATTTATTGTTCCTCTTTCAACCTCTATTCCTATTTGATTAAACACTTGATATGCTTTAGATTGTACACCTTCTACTGTAACGATTCCATTTGATACTGGATTGGGATATATTTTTAATTTATTTGAGTTCGCTTCTGAAACACTAACTATTCCATTACAGCTTATTTCTTCTACTAGATCACAGTCAACGATATTATCTTTTTCATAGTACAGTGCATCTATTTCACATAATGTCAAAGATCGATTATAAATTCTAATATCATCAATACTTAAATGTCCGTACAAATCATCATATCCTCCGCCTATTATCAATTGGTCTAAACCATCTAGCGTTTGTATATCAAATTCATGATACCCTAAATATTGATTGTCAACGTACATTTTTATACGTGATTCGTTTGAAATTGTACCAACGAGATTATGCCACTGATTATCATAAGATAAATTGTTATGATCGTAAATAATTCTCCCACCAGTTTGATTATAATAACCTAGAGAAGTTTTACTGTTATGTACTTCAAAACCTAATTTATTTGTAAAGCCATGTATAAATTCATCTTTATTAGCTAGCATCACAATAGGATACCTATCACCCTCAAAACTTTCAAATTTAATCCAAAGAGATATGGTTAATTCTTTTTCGATACATAAAAATTCTTCAAACTTTACAATTTGTTTTTCAGTATTAAATGTACATGCGTTATTTTCTATTCCGAACCTATCTTTGGACAAAACGCCACCTTCGGAATCATAAAAGGCTGTTTCCCCTTCATTGATTAAGAAGTCATTATCATAGTCGAGCCTAAATATCAAGTTGGCTTCAGGTAGTTGAGCAATAGAAATTGAATAGCAAATGATTAGTACTAAAGTAATTAGGTTTTTCATCTTATTATTTATTTTTTATCAACAATACCCGCAAGTTACAACCATCCAAAATCTATTTTGAAGTAAATATTGCCAAAAACATATTTTTATTTATTAAATATTAGGAAAATACCAACAAAATCAGCCCCTTTTCCTCGGATCAAGCGCATCGCTACAACCTTCACCAATCAAATTAAAGATTAGAACGGAGATAAAAATAGCAAGACCAGGGAAGATCGCCAACCACCAAGCAGTGGGTTTCGTTCGGGCAAAGGCGAGTAATTTGCCCCACGTCATTTCGTCGGGAGCAACGCCGATGCCTAAAAAAGAAAGCGAGGCCTCAATCAAAATAGCGGAAGCAACACCAAAAGCAATTAGGATTAAAACGGGTGTTAAGCCATTGGGTAGCGCATGACGGAACAAGATTCGGAAATCAGATAAGCCGATACTACGAGCAGATTCTATATAATCGAGCGAGCGAATCCGTAGTAATTCTGAACGAACAAAGCGAGCGATACTTGTCCAGCGAAGAAATCCGATAATTAATAAAACATTAAAGATTGAAGATTGTTGAATGACCGCAATGATGGCAATTAAAAATAATAAAGCAGGAATGGAGTTGAAAATTTCAATCAATCGCATGACAATCAGGTCAAGTGGTAACGGAAGGAGTTTGGCACACCATTTATTTCTTTTTAATAGTGGTGTAAACAAATTAAACAGTAGGAAAATAGAGGTAATCATTCCCAAACTAATTAATAATTCTAGTCCAAATCCACCTTCTTTTCCTGCTTCGCTCAAAATGTATTGACGGGTAATAAATCCGTAGAAAAAAGCAATAGGTGTGGCTACTACATTGAGCAACAACCGTCCACGAGAAATTTGAAATCTTGTATCACCAAAATAGCCTGCCAAACTTCCCATAACCACGCCAATCGCACAAGCAATCAACATGGATAATAATCCGACCAAAAGAGCAATTCTAGTTCCATGTACCAATCCTGCGGCGACATCTTTTCCTAGTTCGGTTGTCCCTAAATAATGTTGATGTTTAGCTTCGGACGGACTTTTATAGGCATTGGATAAATCTAAGGTATTGGGCGAATATGGTATTGGTGGAAACCAGACGGATTCATATTCGATGTCTTTCCAATCTTTTTGTAAAAACAAAGGATTTGGTTTAGCAATGCCCACTTTGATAGCATATTCTTTAAAAACAGGAAAGTAGGTCGTTCCTTCTATTTGGCAGTAAATAGGACGTTCATTGGCTATAAAATCTGCAAATATTCCTACGAACAAAAACACATAAAAAAGACGCAACGACCATAGTGCCAGTCGGTTTTTCCGAAAGGCTTGCCACAATAATTGAGTGTATGATATGTGTTGTTGTCTACTAATAAATTTGTCAATTTTTGAATTTGTGAAATAGTAGTCCCACTTGAGTGCGACTATCATTTCACCGTCTTACTCAGATTTACTCAACCGAACTCGTGGATCAGCAATGGTATAAAATATATCGGCTAGTAACATTCCGATCATCGTTAAAATAGCCGCCAACATCAGCACCGTATAAACCACTGGCCAATCACTCTGAAAAAGTGCCTGATAAGCTAATCGTCCCATGCCTGGAATACCAAAAATAACTTCAATTATCAGTGACCCTGCTAGTGTGGCTGGCAAAATGGAAGCAATTAGGGTAATAATAGGAAAAAGAGCGTTACGAAAAGCATGTTTCCAAATTGTTTTTTGCGTACTTAGACCTTTAGCTTTTGCTGTTTTGATAAAATCTTGATCCAGTACTTCTACCAAACTACCCCGCATTTGTCGAGCTATAAACGCTAATGAGGTATATGTCACACAAAAAACAGGTAGTATCAAGTGATAGACCGTCTCCCAAAAACGATCCCAAAATGGGGCAGTATCCTTCAGATTTCCAACGCCACCCGTTGGGAAAAAATCCATATTATATTCGGAGGTCGTCACAAACACGATTAACATCGTAGCTACCCAAAAAGACGGCAAAGCATACAACATAAATAAAAAGGTTGAAGTCATTTGATCCTTCCAATTACCTCTATTTTTAGCAGAAAAAACACCCAAAGGGATAGCGATCAAATAGGCTAAAATAATCGACGCAATATTAATGATTAATGTCCATTGTACCGCTTCCCAAATTCGAGTAGCTACAGGGCGACGATCATAATACGATATTCCAAAATCACCTGTCAAAAAATTGCTGATCCAATGATGATATTGATTATCTAATCCGTACCCATGAATCGTTGGGATATACAAAAGTCCTTTGGTCGGTCGATTTCTGACGTCACTGTAGACACTAACAACATTTTGAAATGATGAATACAACTGCTGTTTAAGAGTAGCATTTTGCTGAATCGTCGCAGCTATTTCTTCTAAAAAATAATGAATCCGTTCGTGTTCATAGTGAATATTCAATTGATTGACACCTGATTTTATAGGCGACACCAGATCATTAGACAAACTATCGGGCAAGCCTAAAACTTGCTGATTCAGTTGATATAGTTGCCTAAAATAAACTTCAATCAATGACCAGTTTCCATATTGAGCAATGAGGTTTTGTCGAGCCATTCGCTCGTTCAAATCATAAATTTGGTATAAACTATCAGGAAAGGCTTTTGCTCGAAAGGCGAAGTAAAACGCAGGTTTATCCAAGCCTAAATCAGCAGCAATTTGTTGGCATTCTTTATTCTGTCGAGCTAAAGCGGCTGCACTATTCGGTTCTTCTTGTTGACATAAATTTTCTACGGGATCGTTGTTACTCATTTTACTCAACCCAAAAGCAATCATTGAGACTGCCAACAAGGTTGGAATGAATAAAAGTATTCGATGTAGAATGTATTTTGTCATTGGATTAAAAATGTACTTTTTCAGCGACAGAGATACAGAGGTTCAGAATATCAACCACCAAATATGTCTGTTTTTTTATGTCTCAGTGGCAAAAGATCAACTTCCTAAATACAACTTTTTATAATACTCCAAACTCTCACAAATTAATTCATCCGAACAGGTTTGATCGACAAGGCAAGTTCCGATTCCAGTTAGGAAGGTGAAGTTAATGGCTGCGCCTTTGTTCTTTTTGTCGTTTCGCATGAGATTAAGTAGATCGTCAAAATCGTTAGAATCAAGTGGATAATAATCGTAGGTATGTTGGATGTATTGACTAATTTCGTTCAGATTAGATGCTGATAAGTGTCCTTTTTTATGAGACAGATACGATTCACAAATCATTCCAATGGCAATTGCTTCTCCGTGCAGTAAAGGTTGATCGGTTTCGAGTGCCAAAGACTCTACAGCATGACCAATTGTATGTCCAAAATTAAGTGCTTTTCGCAATCCTTTTTCAAACGGATCTTGCTGAACAACGGTTTGTTTGATTTTTAAAGAAGGTTCAATTAAGGCTGCCCAATTATCATAAGATTTTAAATCAGAAATAGCTGATAGTTGCTGCCATTGACTCGCATCTGCAATAAGACTGTGCTTAATAATTTCAGCGTAACCGCTTCGTAATTCACCGAAAGGTAACGTCTTTAAGAACTGTGATTCTACAAAAACCGCTTTGGGATTTTTGAACAATCCAATACTATTTTTGATTGCTCCAAAATCAATACCTAATTTTCCTCCAATAGACGCATCTACCTGTGAAAGCAAGGTCGTTGGAATTTGTATAAAATCAATACCCCGTTTAAAGGTACTAGCACAAAAACCGCCCATATCACCAATCACGCCACCGCCTAAATTCAAAAATAAGGCTTTTCGACCTGTTTGTTCGTGCATTAAATTTGTCCAAATTTGACAACACGTTTCAATGGTTTTATGATTTTCCCCAGAAAGAATTTCAATAAGCGTATAAGTCTGGTTTTCCAATATTTTATCCAAAATAGGGAGACAATGTGCTTTCGTATTTTCATCTACCAAAACGATCACTTTTGTATAATACCCTTGTTGAATATAATCGGGTAATGATTGTAAATCATCATCAATGTGAATCGTATAATCTTGGAGTGAAAGCGTGGACATTTTTTGGATTTTGAATGGACAAATTGTTTGGCTTACTGCGCTTCCCTTTCTTCTGCAGAAGTCACCATTTTAGCAACGTCGGGACAAACATCTCGCATTGTTTCACCAGCCTTACTCTGTTGAGCAGTAGTCAGCTCTGCCAAACTACTTTCCAGTTTTTTAACACAAGGTTGGCTTTTTATGGATAATTCTCTTGCTTGAGGAAATAAGGCTTCTACTTCATCTTGCTTTTTTTCTGCTAGTAAATCTTTGATTTTTTTGTTAATATCAACCAGGGGTTGCATACAGTTACAGAACTCATTGGCAATGCTATCATAATCTGCATCACTTGAATTTCCACCATCTGAACCACAGGATATGGACATTATCAAAATAGAAGCTAAAAGGAAAATAGATCGAACGTTTTTCATGTTTATTAAAATGCTTTACAAATTGATTATGAATTGTCGGATCAAATTTAAGGCACTTACACCAGTATATTGAATATTCCGTACACGATCTTTTCCTAAATTGATTTTTCGGGTCTTTATTTGGTCTTTATTGCCGACTGCCATCCAAATTGTACCCACTGGTTTTTCTGCTGTGCCACCTGTTGGCCCTGCAATTCCAGAAATAGAAACGGCAATATCCGTCTTTAATAAATCTAATACACCTGTTACCATTGCTCGGACGGTTGCTTCACTTACAGCGCCATGTTCTTCTAAAATACTTGCAGGAACATTCAATTGTCGCATTTTAATTTCATTAGAATAGGCAACCACACCACCCATAAAATAGGCAGATGATCCCGAAACCGAAGTAATTAAATGTGATAAATAGCCACCTGTACAGCTCTCGGCTGTTGCTAAGGTTAGGTTTTTATCAACCAACATTTTTCCAACAATTTCCTCTAGGGTATCAATTTCATAACCATATACTAATTCGGGAATAACGGACACTACTTTTGTTTGTAAATCATCGAGCAAGGTATTTATAGCTACTTCATCCTTATCCATAGCCGTCAATCGAATACGAACTCGTCCAAGACCGGGCAAATAAGCCACTTTTACATTTTTGGGAAAGGTATTTGTTAAAGATTCAATACGAGCCGCAATACGGGATTCACCCTCACCTACTGTCAAAATAGTTCGGTGTGCAATTGGATCAGATTGGAAGGTTTCCGTTAGTCTTGGAATCACCTCATATTCCATCAAATATTTCATTTCGTGTGGTACGCCTGGCATAGAAACAATAACTTGCTTGCCATGATTGAACCACATACCTGGGGCAGTTCCTCGTTTGTTGTGCAGCAAAACAGCATTCGATGGCATATAACATTGCGCTCGGTGAGCTGGTGTGGTATCTCGTCCAAATTTTTTAAATATTTTCGTAATCCAATCAAAATTAGATTGACTAAAGACCATATCTACTTTAAAAAAATCAGCTAATGTTTTTTTAGTAATATCATCTTTGGTTGGCCCCAATCCACCTGTTATCAACACGGCATCTGATTTTTCTAAAGCCACCGCTAAACCTCGCTGAATATCTTCATAGTCATCTGCTACACTTGTAATACCGATAATTTGACCGCCATTGGCGTTGAGTTGTTGCCCAATCCAAGCCGAATTGGTATCTATAATTTGACCAATTAATATTTCATCACCGATGGTTAATATATGTATTTTCATGTTTAAATTTAAAAGTTCGAAACCTCTATTTTTATTTTAAATAGGACAATAATGTAGAAAAACAAAAAGAGAATGGTTATGTTCTTTAGCATCAAAAGAAAATAGAATTAAACAAAAAAGAAAAATCGTTATCTTTAGGATATGAAAAAAGGAAAACAATTAATACGATTCGATTGGGCAATGAAAAAGTTGCTCAGAAACAAAGTGAATTTTGATATTTTAGAGGGTTTTCTTAGTGAATTATTATCTCAAGATATAATTATCAAAAAAATACTAGAAAGTGAGGGTAATAAAGAAGATATAGATGATAAACATAATCGAGTAGATATTCTAGTTGAAAATGAATCAGGAGAACTTATAATAATTGAAATTCAAAATAGTAAAGAATATGATTATTTCCATAGAATCCTTTATGGTACATCAAAGGCAATTACAGAATATATTGACGAAGGAGAAGAATATGCTAAAGTTAAAAAAGTAATTTCGGTCACTATTGCTTATTTTGATTTAGGGCAAGGAAAAGATTATGTTTATCATGGAACAACACAGTTCAAAGGCATTCATAAAGGTGATACATTAAACTTAGCAGAACGACAAATCGAAATTTATGATGTTGATAAAATACACGCCATTTACCCTGAATATTGGATAATCAAAGTAGGAAAATTCAACAATATCATTCAAGATAAACTAGATGAATGGATTTACTTTCTTAAAAACGGTGAGGTGCAAGAAGAATTTTCAGCCAAAGGACTATCTGAAGCAAAAAAGAAGTTAGATGAAATACATCTTACAGATGAAGAAAAAGCTGCTTATAAAAAGTATTTAAAAAGACTGAGAGATATTGCAAGTGCTGAACATACTAAGATGGAAGATGCTAAGAAATTAATCAAAGAAGGAATTGACGAAGGAAAAGAGATCAAAGAAAGAGAAGCAGTTATCGGTTTTCATAAAAACGGTGCTTCTATTGAGCTAATCGCTAGTTCACTAAACATTTCTAAAGACAAGGTAAAAGAAATAATAGAAAACAATCAAGAAGAATAAATTTTGATTTAAACGTTGAATAATAATAGTTTGATAAAACTTCACTCATAAAGATTTCTAACAACCCAGCTGATGCCAAAAAAAACCATACTCCGCCCACACGCCGAAGAAGCCTACGCCAAAGAACTCAAACATCTTAAAAAAGTAGATTCAAAGTTACGTCCCGAAAATTGGCAGTTGTCACCTTGGGCAGTTGTGACCTATTTATTGGGTGGAACATTAGAAGACGGAACAGTTATCGAACCCAAATATTTTGGAAATCGTCGATTGATTGAAGTAGCTGTGGCAACTTTGGCGACCGATCGGGCTTTACTCTTAGTTGGGATTCCAGGGACAGCAAAGACATGGGTGTCGGAACATTTATCGGCAGCTATTTCGGGTACTTCTACTTTGTTAGTGCAAGGAACGGCAGGTATGAATGAAGATGCGTTGCGTTATGGATGGAATTATGCTCGTTTGTTATCGGAAGGGCCAACTGAAAAAGCATTGACGCCAAGTCCGATTATGAATGCGATGCAGCAAGGAAAGATTAGCCGAATTGAAGAATTGACACGGATTCCGTCGGATGTACAAGATAGTTTAATTACCGTTTTATCTGAAAAATTACTGCCTGTCCCAGAGTTAGGAATCGAAATTCAGGCTCAAAAAGGATTTAACGTCATTGCCACTGCAAACGACCGAGATAAAGGTGTAAATGAATTATCGAGTGCCTTGCGCCGTCGTTTTAACACGGTAGTTTTGCCTTTACCTGCCACGTTTGAAGAAGAAGTTAATATTGTTAAAGTTCGTGTTGAAAAAATTGGAAAAACACTAGATTTACCTAGCGACAAAGCTCCCATTGAAGAAATCCAACGTTTAGTCAAAATATTTAGAGAACTACGTTCTGGAAAAACCGAAGACGGACGAACTAAACTGAAAGTTCCAAGTAGCACATTGAGTACCGCAGAAGCAATCTCGGTGATTAATAGCGGACAAGCGTTGGCAACGCATTTTGGAAACGGTACTTTAAGTGCCAACGATCTTGCTGCTGGTATTACAGGGGCTGTTGTCAAAGATGCGGTTCAGGATAAAACCGTTTGGAATGAATATTTAGAAACGGTGATTAAAGGACGAAAAGGTTGGAAAGATTTATATGAGGCGTGTAAGGAAATGAGCTAGTTTTTGAATATAAATAAGATAAAAAATGGCTAATACACTGTTTGCGTATTAGCCATTTTTATATGATCGTTATTTCTAAATTTAGTAAGCCATTGCTGCAACTGCTGGAGCAGGAGCTGGTTCAGCAGCCACTGCTATATCTGCTGGGGCAGGCGTCGCTTTTTGAACATTATTTTTACTCACTTTCTTAGCAGACTTTTTACCTTTCCGTGTCGTATTATCCAAATACGCTTTAGCACCAGGTTGTTGTAAGATATTAAACAAAATTTCTTTTGCTCTAAACAACTGCGCTTTTACTGTACCTAAAGGAATGGCCAATTCAGTAGCTATTTCTTCATAAGATAATTCTTCAAAAAAGCGAAGTTCGATCATCAAACGGTATTTGGTATTTAATTTACCCATGACCGTTCGCATCAATTTAACTCGTTGAAGACGAATGAACTGTTCTTCAGGATCGAGATTACCCGCTTTTAAGTTGTTGGAATAGTCGTGATCGCCATTAGGTTCAATAGGATCATCAATTGAAAGAAAGTGGATTCTTTTTTTACGAATGTGATCGATACAATTGTTGGTAGCGATCTTAAATAGCCATGTACTAAATGCGTATCTAGGGGCATAGCTGGGTAATTTATTGAAAGCTTTTCCAAATGCTTCCAATGTCAAATCTTCTGCGTCATCTCGGTTGTTGACCATTTTTAACATGGTGTGAAAAACCGAATTACGGTAGCGATTCATAAGCACGGCATAGGATTTTTGGTCTCCGTCGATTGCTCTGAGGACAAATTCATAATCCTCTCTTGCTCGGACAGATAGATTCGCGCCGATCACTGTTACGGTGTTTGTTGTTGTTACGTCCATTGATTATTTTTACCAGTAATTAATGAAGGTAAGAAAATAATATAAAATAACACATAAAGTGCATCTAATATTGGTATCCATCTGATAGACAAGGGGGTATTTAGTTGCTTAAAAATCCTTGACGTAACAAATACCAATATCAGTATTCTTACCATATAAATAACTCCTGCAAATATTATGCTAAACTTTAATATAAGGAGTAAAATTCCTAAATAATGTCCAAAATGTGACGCCGAAAGTAAACCCAACATCAATTGATGTTGACCGTTGTAGGTGGTTGCTGTCGACAAATGTCGCACCTTTTGACGGTAATAGGCTTTCCAGGTATGTTTCGGTTCAGAATACATAAAGGTATCCTCGTCTATAATTATAGACACGTTATTTTTTCGAGCGACATCTTTTATAAAAAGATCATCATCGCCCGATGCTATGTGTTTGTGTTTATCGAAACCTTTTGCTTGGTGAAATAATTTCTTTTTGTAGATCAAATTGCGACCTACACCCATGTAAGGGGTTTTAAATAAAGCAAAAGATAAATATTGAATGGCGGTATAAACGGTTTCATAGTGTATAAATTTATTTAAAATTCCTGTAGTTGTTTCATAAGGCCCGTAACCTAATCCTATTTCAATATGTTCTCGTATAGGCTGCTGCATTTTTTGTATCCAGTTTAAACTCGCTGGGTGGCAATCTGCATCAGTCAATAAAAGTGTTTCGTGTTGGGCAGCTTCAATACCCTTAGCCAGAGCGAACTTTTTCCCTACATGGCTTTTTTTATTATTAGTAAAATTTATAATACGAAGATAAGGATTTTTTTTCCGAAACTCCAACAGCACATTTGCAGTATCGTCCGTAGAATGGTCATTAACGACAATCACTTCAAAGGAGTGGTAGTTTTGGTTTAGAATACGGTCGAGATTTTTTTGTAAATTTTTTGATTCGTTTCTAGCACAAATTATGACTGAAACGGGTAATCCATCCGTTGAAAGGGTTGATGTGTGTAATTTAGGTTGGTAAAAGGCAAGTTTTGAAAAGATAAAGCACCAATACCCCAAGTTAATGGTAGTTGCAATAATACATAACACTAAAATGACTGGAGTGTACACAGTTTATGGGATTGGTTTTTAGTTTGATATATGTTCTGGTTGACTTTCTAGTTGATCGTAATTATTATAACTTTTTTATTCGGATTTTACTTGGTTGTATAACGGTAAAAGAGCCTATTAATTCATCTTTGAATCTATTGATAGTATTCATAACAATACTAACTTTCTTTTCTGTACTTAGCTCAAATAGCCTATTCAAAATTATGCCTGAATGAATTTTTTTATCTCTGTAAACAAGTTCTCCAAAATCTTTATCTCTTGTTATTAAAATTCGTTCCTGATTATTAGCATATTTTAAAACTAAATCATCGGTTATACCTGAATCAAACTCGGCAATGTATATGACATCGTGTCCTTCTTTTCACAAAGCTTTAATTATCTGAGCATCAACTCCTTCATCTCCTACAAATTTCATATCGCTGTAGAGTAAGTTCGCTCACCTTTTATAGCATCAGCAGCAAATTTCAATGCTGCTCCAATGGAGTCCTTGTTTAATTTCGGATATGCTTTTACGAGATCTTCACTTGTTTTTCCTGCTCCAAGTTCCTCTAAAATTAGCTCAACAGTAATTCGAGTATCTTTGATAACTGGTTTCCCAAACATAATATTTGGATTAATTTCAATGAAGTTCATGTAATTGTCCATAAATTTCTAATTAAGATTTAGGTTATTCAATTTAATGATAAATACTGAAAAATCCTATTTTGATGTTAACTTAACAACATTTTCATTTCCTCTATTATCTCACGCCTCGTTTTTAACATGGCTTGAATCGTATTGACCTCTTGTTTAGACAAACGCTCAAAACATCGTCTTCGCTGCATTCGTTCGTATAATTTCATATAATTCCATGCTAGTAGCCCCGTGGGCATGAGTGAAAATAAATATATCCACGTCCAGTATGGGGCTGGAAACCATGAACTCAATACCTTACATTGTAGCCAATAGAAAAATGGAACAGTGATTAAACCCACCATATTTTTGACAGCGGGATAGTAACCAGGATATAAATCCATTTTTTGGTTGACCCAATATGGAATTTTAAACGCTAAAAAATTATTGATATATCCATAAATAAAAAATGGAAATCCAAGAACTATTATTAAATAATCAAACCCAGTATTCGGTTGCTGAGTCGCTTGATCGGTAATATTATATTGCTTGAGTTGACTGATGTATGACTGAGCGTTTTGCTGAAGTTGCTCAAATTGATTGGGTTGTTGATCTCGAAAATGAATGAGTTGTTGCACCCAAGTTTTAGATTGTTGGATCAGATCATAAAAAGATAAATCGGTCTCCGTTTTTTCAATGTTTTCTAATTGTTGAATTAAGGTGTCTATCTCGTCATTTTCAGGTTCAGTATGAACAACGAGACGTTGCATTTCGGTCTGTAAATCCGCTGTCAATTGCTTGACACCTTTACGTGCATTTTCTTCCCAAATCGTTTTATAATCCGAAACTTTAATTGGCTGTCCAACTTCAATTATGACATCCCCTCGTAAATTTAAGGGATCAGAATAGGTTAATCCAACAGGAATAATTTCTAAATCCAGACTAAAATTAGTCACTTTCTCCGCACTAAACGCAATACGTGCCGTTCCCGTTTTTAAGGGTCGAATCCGTCGTTCTACTTTGCTTGTTCCTTCGGGTGCAATGTATAAAACCCCATTTCGATTCACCAAAAAATGATCACAATCTCTAAATGCTTGGTCGTTATTCATACGTTTCCCCTGTACATCTTCTTTTCTTTCTATTTTGATGCAATAACAAGTGCTAAAAAACCAGTTAGTGAACCAGTGTTTAAACAGTCCAGCATTCGCTAAAAAAAAGACAATCCCGTTGACTTCCTTTGCCACATTCAGCGGATCCATTAAGGTGCTTGGATGGTTCGCTACAATAATGGCTGGGCGTCGGATGTCCGATAGTGGCTTTTGATGAACCAAATATTTCTTAGCATAATACAACCGATCAACTATTAATACTAGAGTTTTGACAAACCAATAGAATAGGTATAAAATCGGATTTATGTAGAACCGTTTCTTCTTTTTTGACATGTGAATGTTTTAAGGAAATAATGATCTAATGTTTTAATAGCGTAGTGAAACGAAAAAATACTAAAACATTAGATCATTAAAAACATTTAATACCCGTTAATAATTTTGATCGCTCTACCAGGCGTATAAGGCGCATCGGCATCTTCCAGCTTTTGCTCCAAAGCACTCATATCCTCATTGGCTAAGTCTTTCAGTGCATTTAAGATTGGTTCAAATTCTTCTTTGGCAATTTCAAAACTCATCATGTGTGTCTTCGTCGGGCTTGCTGTAGAATATTTCTGTTCGTAGGTAATCCAGCCCAAACGGTTGGCAGGTGTTGGAGGCTGATCGATGTCCAAACGAGATTTAATTGGATCACCATACAAGTCCTGTTTGATGTCTTTCAATTTCATTTGAATCGCATTGGCATCCGCCGTTAGTGCAGCCATCGGTTGCTCCACTTGTTCAATAGCTTTACGAATATGACTCAATTTATTTTCCATCTCGTCAATCATATATCCCGCTCCTTCTACTGCTCGTGATAATTCGGTTACTTCTCGTTGAAAAGCGACTTTATCTGTTCGATTCGTTTGAATACTTGAATTATTGAGAGCTTTGACTTGAAAGGTTTTAGGCGCACCTACTTTTTCCATTTCACCATCAATATACATTGCCATAGCTACAGCATACTGACCTGGTTCTACTAATGTACCCTCTTCTTTTCCTGCAAATGGATTATAAAAACTTGATTTGTTTAGTTGAATGGGGGATTTGGTGGCATAGCGCAAATCCCAATGCAATCGTTGTACTCCTTTTGTAATTGGCTTAGTTATTTTACGAACAATATCTCCTTCGTTATTAGTAATTGTAAAGACCAGTTTAGGTTTAAATTCGTTCCCTTCTTCCACTAAATCTTCGTACGAAGGATATGGATTTCCTTGCCCGTCTTTAGCCGCTTTTGCTTCTTCTTTCTTACGAATAGCTTTCTTTGTTTTGACTTCTTCTGCAACATAATAATCAATCATAGCCACAGAACCCAAATTTTCTCCGCTATAAAAACTATCTCCTTGAAAAGACTTTCCTGGTAAACCAAGCGGCTGATTTTTTTCAAATTGTAAGGCATCTTTTACCGCTAAAATTTGTGTCTTTTGAATGGTGTCATTTTCAATTTGGCGCAAAGCCGAATAATCATCCAATACATAAAACCCACGTCCAAATGTTCCTAAAACGAGATCATTTTCCCTTTTTTGAATGGCAATATCTCGCACGGCAATTGTCGGTAAACCGTTTTTCATAGCTTTCCAACGTTGTCCACCGTTAGGAGAAAAGAAAACACCAAACTCCGTTCCACAGAACAACAGATTTTGATCTACATGGTCTTCTTCAATCGCATATACACTTCCTCTTTCAGGCAGATTATTAGAAATATTTTTCCAAGATGCGCCTTTGTTATTAGACATGTATAAATACGGTTTGAAGTCACCATATTTATGATGATTAAAAGCTGCGTAAATAATGTTTGCATCATGTTGAGACGTATATACCGCATTGACATAAGTATTTTTAGGAACACCTATAATATCATCGGTTTTAATAGTCGTCCAATTTGAACCGCCATCTTCTGTGATCTGAATCAATCCATCATCTGTTCCAACGATCAATAAATTTTCATCAATTGGAGATTCTGCAAAAGCCACGATTGTTCCGTAAGGAGAAGTTGAACGATTTTTTGCAACGGCGTCAATTCCCCAAATGCGATCCATTACTTTAAGTTCATTACGATTAATTTGCTTCGTTAAATCATCACTCAACACTTCCCATTCGTTACCATAATCATCACTTTTGAATAGCTTGTTAGCTGCAAAATACAAACGTCCCTTTTGGTGGGAACTAACAGCTAAGGGTGCATCCCAATTCCAGCGATAGGCATTTTCGTCTTTTCGCTCTTTAGGTTGAATACCTGTTTCTTCTCCGCTTTTTCGATCATAACGCACCAATACACCATACTGCGATTGTGCATACACAATATTTGGATCATAAGGATCAACTTGAGATTCAAAGCCATCACCACCATGCGTAATAAACCAATCGGAGTTCATAATTCCATGACTGGTATTGGTACGAGACGGGCCACCTAAACTAAAATTATCTTGTGTTCCACCATAAATATTATAAAATGGTTTGTCGTTATCGACTGCGACTTTATAAAACTGCGTTACAGGTAAATTTGCTTTAAAATCCCAGGTTTTGGCAGCATCCCATGTTTCATAGATTCCACCGTCGCAACCTACCACCCAATGATTATTATCTTTCGGGTTGATCCACATACAGTGATTATCGACGTGCTTGGTATCTTCACCTACTTTTTGGAAGGATTTTCCTCCATTTTTGGTCACGTGTAACCACGTGTTCATGGAGTAAACCGTATTCGCATCTACAGGATCAGCTACAATTTCTTGATAGTAATTTCCCGAAGTCACGTAACTGCTTTGCTTTGCCCAGCTAGCTCCTCGATTGGTTGATTTGTAAAAACCACTTTTGCCTTGTGCCGCTTCTACAATGGCGTAAATAATTTCAGGATCGGCAGGCGAAATCGCCAAACCAATCCGCCCTTTATCGACACTTGGTAGACCTTTATTGGCTTTTGCCCAGTTTGAACCACCGTCGATTGTTTTATAAATACCAGAATTGGGTCCACCACCTAAATAAGTAAATACATGACGCCGACGTTGAAAAGCCGCCGCATATAACACATCTGGATTATTAGGATCAATAATCAAATCCGAAATACCCGTATGTTCATCAACCGTCAATACAGCTTCCCAGTTCTCACCACCATCGACCGACTTATAGACGCCACGATCACCACCTTCATTCCATAACGGGCCAATAGCTGCCACATAAATCACATCAGAATTATCAGGATGTACAATGATTTGACCAATATGCTCCGACATTTTTAGTCCTTTATGTTGCCATGTCTTTCCACCATCTGTTGATTTATAAATACCATCACCATAGGCGACACTTCGTTGGTTGTTATTTTCACCTGTTCCGACCCAAACTATATTTGGATTGTTAGGATCAATCGTCACACAACCAATAGAGTACGAACCTTGGCTATCAAAAATAGGTTGGTAGGTCGTTCCTGCATTGTTTGTTTTCCAAACGCCACCCGATGCTGTTGCCACAAAGTATTCGTGTGGACGGTCAGGGTGCATGGCAAAATCAGCAATTCGACCAGAGGTCATCGCAGGTCCAATGGAACGAAATTTTAAGCCTGAAATAGCTAAGTTGTCTAGTGGTTTTTTAGCTTCTGCTTTTTCTGCTTTTTCTTTTTTAGACTTTTTTTGTGCTGTAAGCGATGTGCTTATTCCCAAAACAAAAAAGAACAAACACAGAATAGAAAGGATATTTAGATTTTTCATTCACTTTAGATTTATTTATTATAACGTTCTCAAAGTTACTATTTTTGATTATTATTTCTCAATGAAATGATGACTTGAGTCACCATTTCATTTTATCAGGAAATCTAAAAAAACATGAAACACCTTTATCTATTCATATTTATACTACTTGGACTCGCTTGTAACATAGAAACGAATACTTCTACTGCTAGCAAATCGGATACCTACCATGCCATTCAAGGTAAAACTATGGGGACAACTTATTCTGTCAAATATTTGGGTGAAAACCCAGAAAAAATGAAGACCGAAATAGATCAATTATTGGTAGATATTAACCAAGAAGTTTCGACCTATATTAAAGATGCTACTATTTCTATTTTTAATAATAATGAAATAACTGAACTAGATATTAGCGATAAACCTCATTTTAGACAGAATATTGAAGCAGCCAAAGATATTGTGGAAAAAACAAAAGGTGCATTTGATCCAACGATTATGCCATTGGTGAATTATTGGGGATTTGGATATACTGAAAAACGGAAAGTGACCAATGTGGATAGTCTTAAAATTGATAGCTTGATGCAATCGGTTGGATTTGATAATATTAGTTTGGTCAATAATATTCTAGAAAAGGAAAACCCTGATACACAACTTGATTTTAGTGCCATTGCCAAAGGTTATGGGGTGGATGCCATTGGAAAATTATTAGAGCAACAAAAAGTCGATCATTATTTTGTAGAAATTGGTGGAGAAACGCTTGCCAAAGGTAAAAACCCAAAGGGACAAAACTGGCGTATTGGTATCAACGTTCCTGAAGAAAATGCTTCTACGCAAGAATTTTATTCTATTATAAAACTAGCGAATAAAGGCTTGGCAACATCAGGTAATTATCGAAATTTTTATAAAAGTAATGACCAAAAATATGGGCATACCATCAATACGAAAACGGGTTTTCCAGAAATAAATACTACCTTGAGCGCATCTGTTATAGCAAATGACTGTATGACTGCCGATGCCTACGCTACGGCTTTTATGGTGATGGGTTATGAAGAGGCGTTGAAGCTAGTCGAAACCATTCCAGATGTGGAGACTTATTTGATTTATGCCACAGATGAAGCAACTTTAGCTGCGAAACAAAGTTCTGGAATGCAGCAGTACATTTTAGAGTAAATTTAACAAATAGGCTATGGACTTTAATTTAGATAGAGACTTAATATTTTTTGATTTAGAATCAACGGGTTTGAATGTGATTCGAGATCGGATCGTTCAATTAGGTATGATAAAATACCATAAAAATGGTGATGAACCAACGGAACTCAACATGCTCATCAATCCTGGCATTCCCATTTCACTGGAAGCAATGGGTGTCCATGGTATTTCGCCTAAAGATGTTGCCAATAAACCTACATTTCAGCAAGTTGCACAACAAATTTTTGAATTTATTGGCAATGCAGATTTAGCAGGATACAACTCTAACCGTTTTGATGTACCTCTTTTGATGGAAGAATTTGCTCGTGTGGGCATTGAGTTTGATATGTCCAAACGACGTAGTATAGATGTTCAACGTATTTTTTATAAAATGGAACCTCGTACGCTTCGTGCAGCACTCAAATTTTATACAGGAGAAACCATCGAAAATGCACATGATGCGATGGCAGACGTGAGAGCTACGGTAGCTGTTTTGAAAGGACAAATTGAACGCTACAAAGGTGTAGATGCAGAGGACTACGACGGAAACCCAGTGAAAGCACCTATTAAAAATGATATGGCGGCTTTGCATGAATTTACAAATGATTTAAAAACCATCGACGCCACACAACGACTAAAATATGATAGTGAAGGTGTGGCGGTGTTTAATTTTGGAAAATATATTAATAAACCCGTTGGGGCAACCGTCCACAAAGATCGTCAATATTATCATTGGATTTTAAATAAGGAATTTTCTTCTCAGGTTAAGCAGTTTGTTAAACAAGCCTTGAAAGATTATGAGAAGGAGTTGAAAAATAAATAGATCGCTTATTGATGAGACCGTTTATTATTAATATCATTTTAATCCTACTTTTTTGCAATGCCTGTGCCGAAAAAGAAGAAGGTTGTCTGGATATCAATGCGACAAATTATGATGTGACAGCAGATGAAGATTGTTGTGCGCCCGACCTACCCGAATGTTGTTGTACCTACCCTACTTTGACCCTTACGATGCAGCATAAACTAGGTAAAGACAGTTTAAATAATAATGCTGATTTTGCCTTGAATCGAATTCAAACAGTAGAGCCTGATTCGAGTCATTTTTTCATTGTCAATGATATTCGATTCTATCTTTCCAATCTTCAACTAATCAATTCTAATGGTGAACATGTAGGCGTGACAGATTCTCTGGCCATAGAGGTTTTAAATGATGAAAACAACCTTGAATCGGCAATAGTTGAAGACAACTTTAGCCTCATAAAACGCACTCAAGCCGATTACATTATTGGAAACTATGCAGGTACAAATACTTATGATTCGATTCGTTTTAATATAGGTATTCAAAAACCGACCAATCATATTTTTCTAGAATCTTTACCTGAAGAGCATATTCTTAATGGCACAGAAGATGACTTATTATACATTGATATTGAGCAAGGTTTTATTTTTAATAAAATCATTCTTAAAAAAGATACAACAGCCGAAACTATTGATACAGAACTGAATATCAACAACTTAACTACCATCACATTACCATTGATAAATACACTTGAAGTGAACAGAGGTGCTAATGTAGCTATAAATTTGAGGATCAATTACTTAGAGTGGTTTAAAGGCATAAATTTTGCTGTAGATTCAGATGATTCTATAAAGGATCAGGTATTTTTAAACACTGTTAATGTTTTTGAAGTTATACCATAATAATCCCCCTCATCAATGTCCCGTTGATTTTATCAATCATTAGATCAAACAACACAACGTGTGGTTTAATAGTAAGGAATAGTTCGGATGAGATATATCAAAAGCATATTTATAGTACTGACACTTGTCGTAACGAGTTGTATCGACAGAGAAGTGAAGCCTATTAGTGAAACAACTAATGCGAATGTTCAATTTGTTGCTCAATATGGAGATGAACTGCTATTGATGAACACTATTTACGATTATCCAACTGATTTTAAAGTTCGTTTCACTTCATTTAAATTTTTCATTTCTAATATTACATTACTACAAGAAGGGACAAATGGAATCCTTATTTCAGATATTTCGCTCGTTGATTTTACCGATTCTAATCAAACCGAAGCAGGCGCACTACAAGGTATAAATATTCCGCTTTCGCAAATACCTTTGGGTGATTATAGCGGCATTAAACTTGGAATAGGTGTAACATCGGAATACAATAATACCAAACCAGATGATTACGGAGATTCACATCCTTTGAAGGATGAAAGTAATTTTCGTTCGAGTCAAGAGGGTTATGTATTTACCAAAATTTGCGGTGATGCAGACTTAAATGGTGACGGACAATTCAATCATAGCCTGATCTATGAAACGATTTCTGATCCAATTTATAGAGAAATCACACTTCCAACCAATATTTTATTAGATGATAATACAGAAAATAAGATTCGTTTGATCGTCGATCTAGAAAGAATATTCATTCCACAAAATGGCGATGCCCTAGATATTCAAAATGATAATATCATATATACAGAACTTCCAATTATGAGTTTTATAGCAGATAATTTTACAGATGCACTACGCATAGAGTAATTATCTACCTAGTTTGCTATTCCAGAAATTCTGCTTCATAGTTGACATTTGCTTAATTACTCTAATCAAGTTAGTCAACTTTCATACAATACACCTGTTTATTTCGTTGTATAGTTTTATTACAATTATCTTTATTTTTCATTTAAACTATTGTATCTTTTACAATCAAAAAAGCTTATGAAACAATTTCCTTTACTTTTTCTATTTGCCGTATTGTTATCTTTCAGTTCATGTTATTACGATCACGATGGAAGTATCGTTCTTGAAGAACCTACGCCGCCTTCACCTAGTTCCGTTGATGCAAGTGTAAATTTTTCTGCCAACTATGATGGCACGCCTTTCGTTATTGGTGATACCTATGAATATGAAGACGGTACGCCTATCTTTTTTACAAGATTTAATTTCTTCGTTTCGGATGTTGCTTTGATAGCTGCTGATGGTAGTGAAGTGGAAATTTCAAATATAGAATTGGTTGATTTTACCAATCAAAACCTTGACATTGATAGTGCAAATGAAGGCTATAATATTGAATTTTCTGATGTAGCAACTGGTGAATATACAGGAATGAGGTTTGGAATTGGTGTTTCTGACGAACTGAACGCTACCTCTCCATCTGATTATTCAGGAACGCATCCACTTGGTGGTTCAGGAGATTACTGGGCTGCCTGGGACAGTTATATTTTTGCGAAACTTGAAGGGAAAGTTGATGTAGACCTTGACGGAACATTTACTAGTGGAATCGTATATCATACTGGTGGCAACGAATACTACAACGAAATAGAATTCGATATGCCAATCACAATTGACGAGGATAATACATCCCTACCAACTATAGATATTGATGTCAGAAAGTTACTAGTGCGTTCAGAAAACGATTATTTAGATATCATAAATAATAGTGCTGTACATCAGGATGGTGAATTAATGAAGTATGTTGTTCAAAATTATTTACAAGCGATCAAAGCTCAATAAAAAAAATAAAATGCTAACCTTTTCTTACAAACATTCATTCTTTTTAATATTTGCAAGTCTTATTTTGCTCTTGGGCACAGCTTGCAAAGACTCTGTTATGGGAGATGACGAAGTAGGTGGTGGAGTTGCTAACCCATCACCGTTTGGAGGAAAGGATTTGACCAATATTACGTATAATCCACAGGATTTTGCATTGCAGATTCCGCCTGGTTTCCCACCAATGGAAATTCCTGCGGATAATCCGTTGACAGAAGACGGTGTAAAACTAGGACATTTTTTATTTTTTGATCCGATATTATCTATTGATAGTACCATGTCTTGTGCTTCTTGCCATCATCCAAAAGCCGCTTTTACAGATAATTTGGCAGTGAGTCCAGGAGTTGATGGTATATCAGGCCCCCGCAGTTCTATGAGTTTGTTAAATGTGGGGTTTTTCAATAAGGGATTGTTCTGGGATGGACGAGTTCAGACCTTGGAAGCACAAGCCCTACTGCCTGTTGAAGACCCTGTTGAATTGCATGAAGATTGGGGAAACGTAGAAGAAAAATTTCGTAGGAGTGATTTCTATCCTGAATTATTTAGAAAAGCTTTTGGTATCGAAAATACGAATGAAATCACTAAAGATTTAGCAACAAAAGCCATTGCACAATACGAACGAACACTAATTAGCGGAAACTCTAAATACGATAAGATATTTTACCAAAATGATCCTTTTCTGTTTCCTACTGATGCTGAATTGAATGGTAATGATATGTTTTTTGATGAACAAGACCCAACCCTTGTCACACATGCAGAATGTGGTCATTGCCACGGCCCACCTTTATTTACCGCAAATGAATATTTTAATAATGGCATAGATTCTGTTGGAAGCTACGATGATTTTATGGATCGAGGACTTGGAGCCATAACCAATAGAGAGTTAGATTATGGAAAGTTCAGAGCGCCTTCGCTTCGAAATATTGAATTTTCGGCACCTTATATGCGTGATGGTCGTTTCCAAACTTTAGAAGAAGTAATGGATCATTATAGCAGTGGAGGGCACCCTTTTATAAATGTTGATGCAAATATTAAACCTCTTAACCTCACAGAAAAGGAAAAAACGGAAATTATTGCATTTATGAAAATGCTTTCTGATACGACCTATTTTAGTGATCCACACTATAATAATCCTTTTGAATAAGTTACTTATACATTAATATAATTCACGATATTACTACTGAATTAAAACGTAAGTAAACACCTTGTTATAACAAGGTGTTACAAAATGCCTGTCACACCAAATTATATCATTTTTCCTATTTAACAATACCTTCACGCTTTTTGGGATAGTGTTTGTAGTACTACAATTACATACATTTAACAATATACTCCCCAATACAGCTCCATACATTACGCACGTATTATTTATCAATTTAGTCTTTAAATCTACATTTATTGGCTCTAAATAATAATGCTTGTACCAAAAATCTCACATCCTAAACCATAAAAGGAGAATTTAATTCTGTCCTTGTGCTAAGGAAAATATTACTCTGTGATATTTGAGAGAACCGATGGGGTATGTTACCCCATTTTGGTTTTCCTTTCTAAACACTTGACTTCATTGAATTTTCAAAACAAAGAAAATTAATCAGCCTAAATTACTTTAGGACAAAGTAACTGTGTAATGCCATCATTACACCCTCCCATGCTATGTCTTGAAACAAATGAGTCGTCATTTATCATGGGATTAACACACAAAAGACTTTGCAGCGTGATGATCGTATTGTTCATTTCGGTGCAAATGATAGGACAACACATGGATTTTAATCTGTCAAATAGATTAGATCAACTGAGTATTCATTTTGATGCTATTCATAAAAGTACATTTGATAATTATGCTTATGTTCATATAACATTAGATACACTACCTAATAATGAGGTAATCCAGCAAATGGCTCTATCTGGTATTGAACTATTGGCTTATAAAAATGATAATAAATATTTGGCAAAAATTTCTACTCGGATACATCCTAATATCTTTCGCACATATGGCATTCATACCATTGAAAAAGTAGAATCAACATCAAAAATATCTAGTGCACTTAAAGATCAGTTATCTAATCCATCGAAAAACAGTAAACATTCAACTATTGAAATAGCGGTTATTTTAAACACACCATTTGAAAAAGAAGATTGGGTTATTTTCAATGCAACCTACCAAACCATTATCACCCAACGCTTGAATAAAAAAGCATCTATCGTTCATATGACGATCAAGCAACATTATATAGAGCAGTTAGCACAGCATCCAAATGTTCGTTGGATAGAAAAAATTAGTCCTGACGTACAACGACTAAATTATGAAAACACTCAAATTCAGCGCACCAATGTTCTAACCTCAACTGCTATTGGTGGACGAGCCCTCACAGGTAAAAATATAGTTATTGGAGTCGGTGATGGTGGAGAACTAGGCAATCATATTGATTTAAATTGTCGAATTATCAATCAAGCTGATGGTACTTACAATTCTTATGGAGCGCACGGAGATCACGTAGCTGGTTCTATTGCAGGAGCTGGTCACTTGTTTCCAGAGTCCAAAGGAATGGCGCATGAGGCGGAACTTATTATTCAAAAGACAACTGATATTATTTACGAAACGGAAGAATATATAGAGGCATTTGACATGTGCATTACCAATAATTCTTATGGTGTTGGTGCAGATTGTGCAACGAATGGTGCATATAACTATTCCAGTATCAATCTAGATCGACAATTGACAGAACATCCACACTTGCTTCATCTTTTTGCAGCAGGAAATAGTGGAAATGATTCTTGTAGTGATTATCCACAAGGCTATAAAACAGTTTTAAGATATTATGGCTCAGCCAAAAATGTATTAACCGTTGGAGCAATTGATGGTGATCGTAACATTGCTAACATGTCAAGCCGTGGCCCAGCACTAGATGGACGTATCAAACCAGAAATCTGTGCACCGGGAGTCAATGTTCAATCTATGGGTCGAGATTACAATTACTTTGAAATCAGTGGAACAAGTATGGCTACGCCTGCTGTAGCTGGAAATATTGCTTTATTATACGAACGATACAAACAACTTCATAACAATGCATATCCAAGCGGTGCATTGATGAAGGCTATTAGTTGCAATACTGCTGATGATTTAGGTGCTCCAAACCCTGATTATATTTATGGTTTTGGAGCATTTAATGCTTTGCGAGCTATAGAAGTTATTGAACAAGAACGATATATTTCAGATACGATTGAACATGCCGAATTTAATAAATATTCTATTGATGTTCCTGTGGGTTTATCACAGGTAAAATTCATGTTATATTGGCACGATCTAGCAGGTGAAATGGATACACCACAAACGTTAATCAATGATTTAGATTTAAGAATTACAGACTCCAATGGTGCAGTTTTTCGCCCTTGGACACTTAACCCGAACCCGAATGACGTCACGAAACCAGCCGTTCGTGCAATTGATCATTTGAATAATATTGAACAAGTAACCATCGATTTTCCAGTAGCCGGAACCTACGAAATTCAAGTTCGTGGTTTTCAAATTCCTTTAGGAACACAAAATTATCATGTGACGTATGACTTCGTCGAGCCTACTATTCAATTGACCTATCCTTTTGGAAAAGAACAATGGCAACCGAATGAAACAGAATATATTCAGTGGGATGCTGCCAGTAACAACACGTCTCTTTTTGGAATAGATTACTCTTTGGATGGTGGCTTGAACTGGATAAAAATTGGACACAATATTCCTGCTAATCAACGTCAATTTTTATGGGAAATACCTGATGTGTGGACAGAAAATGGTAAAGTGCGTATCCGCAAAATTGATGAAGAAACATATGTTTTTAATGAAGAAAACTTTCAAATATTACCAATTCCACAAAACCTGACTGTACACTCTCCGTGCATGGATCATGTTCAATTGTCTTGGGATAAAACACCAATGTCAGACACCTATGAAATTAGTGTTCTTAATTGTGATATTATGGAATCCATAGCTGTTACAGAGGATACTTGCATTAGTATTGTTTATAATATGAACTTAGATGAAGAATATTGGTTTTCCGTAAGAAGTGTTACGGCTAACAATAAAGAAAGTCAACGAACCAATGCCGTACCTTGTACACCAAGTTTACTACCAAATTGTGAGGAAACGGATGGCTATCATCATGAAATAGATGTTGACACAACCAACACAAATAATCCTACGACAGCGATAGAAGAAACAACTAATTTTTCAGGAGAAGCATCGAATATTTGGACGGTTTCACCGAATCCATTTGAACATGCCTTTACACTGAATTCTATTCAAACGCTCTCTCCAAATTCTAATATTCGGCTACATAGTGTAGCTGGTTTAGAATGTACAGAGCGAGCCACAATTACCCAGAAAGGTGCAAAGACCTATTCCGTAGAAATAGACCCGCTTCTTCCCAGCGGTGTCTATTATTTATCGATCATCGAAACAAATAAATCTTATACTATACCTCTTATCAAATTATAACCCATTATTGATTGGGCGGAGCAATGCTTCGCCCTTTTTTTGTTGATTACAACGATATAGGAATCCAGCATTTGGTTTTATAGCACATATTGACTCGCCTAGTTTTGGTAATCATAAAAAAGAGTAGCCACCTGCAAAAACTCTTGCCTACAAAGGGGTTTTGTCCGTTGAATGAATCGCAATGGATTTTGCATAATCGAGGGGCATTTAAAGCAGCAGATTGGGTGCGGTAAAGG
>JAHDFQ010000015.1:0-9562 GCA_020628085.1 Saprospiraceae bacterium | reverse complement strand
ATGGATTTTGCATAATCGAGGGGCATTTAAAGCAGCAGATTGGGTGCGGTAAAGGAAAATTTACTGCTCTAATTCATCTAGTAATTTTCTCCGTTGTCTTAAATATCGGGTCTTTGCCTCATGATATTCTTTCGATTTATCCTTGTAAAGTATTGTATTAAATATAGTTAAGACAAGTAAAATAATACCTGTGAATAAAACGAGAGTTTTAAATGGTTTTGCTGGATCTCTTTGTTTAGGGAAATACTTTTTATGGAGTGGATGATTTGATTGAACGGGCTGTCCATTAATAGTGACAGATGGTTTTCGAGAGTTAGATCCACTAGAGCTAGTTGAGGTAATAAAAACTAATAAACCTCCAAAAAACAAAAGTATAAAAATAACTGGCTTGATTATACTAAAGTTTGAATCTATATTAGGATCATCTGGATATTTTGATCCATTTTTCCCGTAGTGAATCTTATACTTTTCTCTATCTAATAACCAATCTCTATCTAAACGCTCAATTTTTTGTTCTATTAATAAGTCACTAGAGTTCTCTTTCAGTGTTTCTGTATTTTCCTTTATCTCATCCAAGACTTCAGTATAAATGACATCCGCTGATTTCTTCATCATCAAAGAACTTCCACAGTGATTACAATTGAAAAATTTGATATTTGGATTAATATCCAAATTAGCACCACAATGGTTACATTTTAGAGAGCTGATTTTCATCTATTTTAAGTTTTACAACAATATAGACAGAAGGTAGTATTATCTCATTTTTTATCTACCAAAAGAATTACTTTATAGAGGAACAATGATTTAGAAAACTCTACTCCAACCCTCCTACCACAAACACCACTCTCCTATTTGCTGGATAATAAGTGCCTTTTTTAGGAACAACCAATGGTCGTGAACCGCCGTAGCCTTCGGCATCGATTCGTTTGCTGTCGATACCTTTTTTGGTCAAATAATTAGCGATGGTATAGGCTCGATCTTTAGAGAGTTGAAGATTCATTTCGGCATCGCCAACAGGATCAGTATGTCCTTCAATTTTGACTGTTAGATGTGGATAGTCGAGCATAAACTGAGCGAAGGTTTCTAAATCATCAATCGAAGGTTTTAAAATGACCGTTTTTCCTTTTTCAAAGGCAATATTTTTGGGTGTGAATTTTTCTGCTTTTTTGGCAATAATAATCTTCTCGGCAGCCGATTGTTCTGCTTCTGTAATTAATGGCGTGGGGTCGTTTACTTCTACTTTTTCTTGTTCAGGAATACTTATTTCAACCTGTTCATCTAGATCATCTTCTAATTGAAATGCTTCAACAACCAGATCATCTTCATTATTATCTTCTATCTCATCAGGTCGTAAAAAATATTCTGGAGCAATGACGGTATGTTTTTTACTTTCGCCAAACAAGTATTCTGACCAACTGAGTTCGTCTTTCGTTTTGGGTATTTTCCAAAGTAAGCGTACCTCTCCTTCAATCAGTGCGTTGAAATATTCTACTTTAAGATCATATTCTGTGTTTGCTACAAAATCAAAATCACTCACAAATTTTCCAACATCATTCAATTCCCACTGGTCAATAATCAATTGGTCGTCTATCCAGACTCGAATACCATCATCAACTCTCGCAGAAAACTTATAGCTACCCGATTTAGTTGGTTTGAGTTTTCCCGTCCATCGAATCGAACAAACATGCGGATCAATGCCCGAGACAGGTGGCGTATCGTTCCAGTACATGTCAATATTATCTACGTATTGTACTGCTACAAAGCGATTAAAATTTGCACCATCATAAAATTCCGCTTTTAACCCTTGTTGTCCGTACGCATTTACAAAGATCACCATCAATAAGACTACCCCAAATAAGATTCGTTTCTTCATTTGATTTTCTTTTTAAGGATGTTTATCTGTTGGGGTTTGGTGTAAAGACTAATTGTTTTTATGAATGGTTGCAACGAAAAGCGGTTTAGATAGGTATGTGCTATAAATCTAATAAATCTTCTGTCCGAATGATCGTACTAGCCGTAATATCTAACATCTTATCCTTTTTCTTTCGCTAACCTAGTTGCCTCTTTTTATAGTTGATATAAAATAGTAAAATTCTCGCTAGAATAGCTGGAATCATAATAGAAGCAAAGAATAATATATTAAGCATTCTACTATTACCCCACATAGCATCCAAAATAAAATATATGATGGCGTTTATGCCTATAATAATAGCAAGTATAGTCGATAATTTTTTTCTTGTTACAGTATATATTAATTTTTTATTCATAATTTAAAAACTATTAGTGATATACGCACTTTCAGTAACGGTTACATATCTACTTCCTCAACAACTCCCCCAACAACTGATTCGTTGCTTTAGGATCAGCTTTTCCTTTAGAAGCTCGCATGATTTCTCCCATAAAAAAGCCGATGAGTCCTTTCTTTCCTTTTTGATAAGCAGCTACTTTTTGAGGATTTTTTTCGATCACTTCTTTTACTAAGGTCATTAAAAAATCCTCGTCCGCAGATTGAATCAGGTGGAGTTGTTCGGCAATAGAAAGTGGTGTTTCATTGGGCGTTTCAATCAATTTTGGAAAAATTCGTTGATACGCCATCGCACTGGCTACTTTTCCATCCACGATCAATTGGATAAAATCAGAAAGGCTATTTACGGGAACGGGAAATTCTTGAATATGTATTTTTTGTTCTTGAATATATGGACGTATTTTATTAATCATTAGGTTAGCGACAGCTTTATAATTGCCGTTGAGTTCCGCTAATTTTTGATAGAAAACAGCAACAGGACGTTCTTCTGTTAAAATGGTCGCATCATAATCTGACAATTGATGCTCTTTTGTAAACTTCGCATATAATTCTTTTGGTAAAGCAGGCAATTCCGATTTCCACAGCTCAATTTGCTCGTTACTTAGGTGTACTGGAGGTAAATCAGGTTCTGGAAAATAACGATAATCGTGCGCATCTTCCTTGTCTCGTAATGGAGAAGTAACACCCGTTTCTGGATCAAAATTGAGCGTTTGTTGTCGGACTTTTCCACCCGACTCTATTAAATCAATTTGTCGTTTGACTTCATATTGAATCGCTCGTTTGGCAAAACGCATAGAATTGACATTCTTGACCTCACAACGTTCACCAAAGGTCGTTTCTCCTTTTTTTCGTACCGAAATATTAACATCACAACGCATTGAACCTTCGTCCATATTACCATCTGAAATATCTAAGTAACGCACCAATTGACGCATGGCCAACATATATGCTTCTACTTCTTCACCCGAACGCAAATCAGGTTCAGTCACAATTTCTAACAGCGGCACACCTGCTCGATTCAAATCAATAAACGAATGATTAGGATCAAGGTCATGGATTGATTTCCCTGCATCCTCCTCCATATGAATATGATGGGTGCGAATAGCTCGTTCTCCATTTATTGTTTTTACCATGACTGAACCACCTCTACAGAAAGGTTGATTATCTTGTGTAATTTGATAGCCTTTAGGCAAATCTGCATAAAAGTAATTTTTCCGATCAAAGGTATTAACAGAGTTGATCTCGCTTCCGAGTGCCAAACCCAGTTTGATGGCGGATTTTATTTGTTGGGCATTCAAGCGAGGCAACGTTCCTGGATGCCCTAAAGAAATAGCACTAACATGTGTATTAGGCGCACCTCCAAAGTGTGCATCATCACCACAAAAAGCTTTACTATTAGTATTCAGTTGGATATGAATTTCTAGTCCAATGACTGTTTCATATTGATCGTAAATCGTTGACATTGATAGTTAATCTATTCTTAAAAAATCATGAGTTCTATTAAAAGTGCTATCATTGAAAATGCACCCAATACAAATACGTATAAAATATTAATAAGTAGGGTTTTGAAGAGCGTTTTAATCAAATTTTGTCCATAGACACGCCAAATTGAGCAGAAGATATATACTAATATAATCACAATTGATATAACAAAAGTAATCTTCCCCTGCTCTTCATTATAAAAAAATAGAGCAGCTATTGCTAATATCAAAAATGTGAATGCATGCGTATGAAACGTAAAAACTAGATGCTCAACATAAAATCTTTTAGACGTGTAAAAGAACAACTGTAGTAGTAAAGCTACAAAAGGCATCATAGCAAACAGCATCCAAGTACTGTTTTTTATAAAAAAGTTGACAAAACCTTTGTTATCTTTTAGGATACGGACTTGTTGCTTGAAAATCAGTTTATTTTGAAATCCTTTAATTTCATATTTCTCAATGAGTTCTTCCTCTGAAAGGGTAATATAATCCTTTTTTGAAATTGGAATTTGAAGACCGCCTTTCACCGTTACACCTTCACGACCAATGACAATAGAGTCTTTATATGTAGGATATTGTTCCTTTATTTTTTGCTGATAATTGGTGACTGATCCTGTAGTATCGCTTATGGTATTGGCTAAGGAGTCTACAAAATATATAAATTCGTTTTGCTGTGCTTCTTGCTGAACTGTTTCTGTTTGAAGGCGACTTATATCTATTTTCACGATATTACTTTCACTATAAAATTGTACAGCAATCAATAAAATGATCGTCACTAAAAACAAACGAACAGGATGAACATAGCTTTTGTGTCTCCCTTTAAAGTACTCAATTGTCAACTTTCCAGGTACAAATAAATCTCGTAAGGTTCTAAATATTTTGGAATCTAAATTGAAGGTAGCACTCATAAATTCCCCAAACAAATTCCCGATTGTTACCCGTCCGTCTGTATTTTTTTGACCACAATGCGGACAAAACTGATTAGTGTCTTGAATATAACCATTACAGTTGCGACAAATACTCGATTCGGGTGTTTTAGTTTCCATGAGTTCTAATTTATTAAGACGCAATTAACTGACAAAGCGATTGCAGTTTTCTTATATTTGCAAACCATTATATTTTATACAATTTGACTACATTTAGTTTGGAGTCATCAGTATCTATTCTAAAATAAATAATTATACTTCAACTTCATATATTTTCATAATTAATTCGACCAATGAACCAACTCCTTACTGAAAACGTTCGATATTTTTTGATTTTTTGTATCATTATCATTGCTACTTTTCTGATTGCCTATTTAGTTCGACAAACATTCAGAAAGGTTATAAAGAGAATATCGCTTCTTGAAGATTCTAATGTTTCCAATTATTCATTTTTTAGCTACATCGCTTCAGCCCTTATTTATGTTATTGGTTTTTCAATGGCTATTTACTCTGTTCCTGCATTAAAATCTATTGGTAGTACTTTATTGGCTGGTGCAGGTGTCGTGGCTTTAGCCGTCAGTTTTGCGTCGCAACAAGCACTCAGTAACATTATTAGCGGTTTGTTTATCATTATATTCAAACCATTTAAAACGGGTGATCGAATTACTTTCAAAGGTAATACTCTGGCGGGTATAATTGAAGATATTACCCTACGTCATACTGTCGTTAAAGACTATGAGAACCGTAGAATCATTGTTCCAAACACTATTATTAGTGATGAAGTCATTGTAAATGCCGACTATAATGGCGATCCAATTTGCCGATGGGTGAATATCGGTATCAGCTACGGAAGTGATATTGATTTGGCGAAATCTATCATGGCGGAAGAGGCCGCTAAACATCCTTTGCGCATTGACCGTCGAACACCCGAAGATATTGAAAAGGGTGTTCCAGAAATTATGGTTCGTGTCATTAACCTTGGTGCTTATTCAGTGGATTTACGAGCTTGGGTATGGGCAGAAAATCAAGCCAATGCTTTTGTTGTCGGTTGCGATTTAAATGAAAGTATCAAGAAGCGTTTTGATGCTGAGGGTGTTGAGATTCCATTCCCACATCAAGTAAATATATTGAAGAAAGTAAATTGACAGAAATTATTTTTGTAGTCATACTTATTACTTGACCAGCGATTATCGCTTTAATTTTTTTCATATATAACTTTGTTCTTTTTTACCGCAAAAAAGAACCAAACCCACCTGCGGCTGGCAAGAAGCTCGTCGAATCGCATATTTCTCAGAACTTTTAACCTAGATTTTTAATATTTTTCCGCTTCGACTCCAAAATTTTAAAGCATTCCATCCGCAAGCGGTTCACGAGCTTACACTCGTTCATCCCTACGGGCGGTTAAAATTCTGGAAATTGCTTTTTTCGACACTCAAAATATTAGAATTATAGTTCGTTTTATTAAAATTTTATTCTAATGAACAATAAAATTTTATCGTTCACGTGCATCCTTATATCAAGTGTAAGTAAAAGCCTAGAAAATTAGCTTAGCAACAGCTTTTTACCGTTCCTCCGTTTCTACTTCTACAACAGCACCATTCAACATAAAATGTATCTGGGTTTGTACTTTATTATTCTGAAAATACGTTTGTATGGCTTGCTTGCTGAGTTCTAGCCAAAGACAGTGTTCTTTACATTTGCTGCGCCATTTTTTCTGTTCGCCTGAAAAGGAATGGTGTTGGATAATGACCCACCCTGTTTGAGTTTCTATGAGTGTATCCAGTACCGTTTCAAAAACTCGATTGTCCTTAGCGAATCGAATAGGATACATTCGGTAAATGGTTTTTACGTCAAACCTTTGCTTTAAATAGGCTTGCCACTGATTGCTATATTGAATCAAACTCGTTGCATCTACCATCTCCTCTACGTCGTAGCGGTGAATCAAATCATTTGCCATACGGATTCGATCTTTCGGAGCGTAACTTGCTCGATCAGCAGTTAAAAAAGCCTGATGTGCTTTGGCAACTTTAGGTAAAACTGCATCTTCTTTTACCGACAATGTCGTAGAGAAAAAATGTGGTTTATGCGTTTTGATACATTGAATCGTTCCTTTCAACGTATCTTTTAATGGATCAATAAAATAGTCGGGATGTTCTTGTCGTCCAACAGGTGCTTCTAATTGTAAAATAGGCTGTTGTTCCATTGGTGTGCTTGTAAAATCAGATCCAAATGCAGTACATTCTAGATTGGTATGAATATTTTTATCGTTCCAGAACCACGGCGTTTCAGTGGTAGTAGCATCAAGTGTTGGAAAGGCTTCATTGCCTTCATGCCACACTCGATTGAGCCATTTGGTTGGTTTACTTCGGGTTGGAAAAATGAGATAGTCTCTTGCACGTGTAATCCCTACGTATAATAGACGAGCTTCTTCTTCTAATGCTTGTTGAGTAGCCGTTCGCTTGATGTCGTGTTCATTGATCCGTTCTACCAAGGGTGTATTTTTACTTTGATCGCCATATGGATTAATCCAGTATCGCAACCAACGATTACCCAAAATATTGGTCAAATCAACCTTTTCCTGTTCTTGTATAATGTGCATGCCCCAGACATTATCTCGCAGATTTCCTTCCATTCCAAATAGAATTACCACAGGATATTCCAAGCCTTTACTTTTATGATAGGTGACTACATTTACGGCATTTGCGCCTTTTCCAGAACCTTGACTATCTTTTTCTGCGGCTGCTTGATCCTGTAGCCACAATAAAAATCCACCTAGTGAAGCAGCTGTATGTAAGCGGTTACAACCCTCCTCGTATTGTAGTGCAAATTTTCGTAAGACATCAATATTGTCAAAACGTTGTTGCTCGTTGCCCCAAGTAGCAATGATTCTACGTAAGTCTAATTCTTCTAATAATAAATTTAAAATTTCGGAACTCGAAAACTCAATCGCCTCTCGTCTTAAAACTTGAATTCGTTGAATAATCGGATCATCTACACCCCATTTGAGATATTTATTTTCTTCTACATCTTGTAAAAACTGTAAGCGATCTTCAATAATGGCTTCGATGTTTTTGTTGGAAGCTAGCAACTGAATTTCGGCAATAGACAAAGAATCTGCCTCATTCAAAAAGTATTTTAAACAAGCTAAAATTAATACGGATTCAGCAGTTTTCAACAGACCAGCTCTGGAAATAGCTGCCTTCAATCCTGCTCTGTGAAAGGCTTCTGCTATGGCTTGACATTGATAATTGGAACGACACAGAACCGCTACATCACCTGCTTGAATTGGGCGAGCCTTAGTTTCGCCTTTGGGAATAATTGCTGTTTTTCGTTCGATCAACGTACGGGTACTTTGGGCAATAGCGTTTTCCATCCAACCCGCAGGATGGCGTTTTTTATCACTATCTAAATCGAAGTGCCAATGTATAATAGCATCACTTAATTCGATGGGTTCATCTTCTTTATTAGCTGTATCAGCGGTCGCAATTTTGCAGCGTTTGGGTTTTAAAGTGATTTGCTCGTCTTTTATATCTGGAAAGGCTTTACAAAAAATAGCATTTGTCAGATGGACGATATCTTCTCGGCTTCGCCACGAAAATTCTTGAATATCTTCGGGTTGTACACCGCCTTGTTGCTCAATAATAGCTTGCATTAATTTGGGATCAGCTCCCCTAAATCCATAAATAGATTGTTTGGGATCACCTACCCAAACCGATTTTTTGGCAAATGTCGATAGTTTATAAAAAATCTCTAGTTGGATCGGACTCGTATCTTGAAACTCATCGACCATCAACAAGTCTAATTCTTCTCGTAACACTTGTTGGACACTTGGATGATCGAGCAGGCGTTTGACCTGTAATTCCATGTCAATATAATCAATCAAGCCACGACTTTTTTTATATTGATCGTATTCCTCAATGGCTTCTACAGCTACGTCAAAAATTCCGTTGATAAAGTCTTGAATATCTTTATGAAACTGAGGATGCGTATCGTGTGTCCAAGCAAATTCTTTTAGATCAAAAAAGTCATCTTTACTTTTTGCCCCAACTTTAGTTTTGGCAATTTTAACCCACTGATGCCAGTTGAGTTCGCCTCGTAGTTGGAGTTCGTTGCGGATTATTTTCAGGTTATTAATGGCGGTTTGGGTCGTTTTTGTACTATCAGGATTCGCTTCAATTGTTGCTATGGTGGAGTTTAACAATTGATTTAATTGACTTGAAAATTCTTCGTTGGTTTTAGTAGAAACATCACCTAGAAATTCAGCTAAACTTTCAAAAGATTTGACTTTACTTTTTTCGAGTACTTCTTTTGAGAAGTCGTTGGAACGAGCCACATCCGTAATATTTTTAACTTCTCTACGCCAATCGTATCGTTCCACTTTATTCAATCCCAAACGATCTGCCAAACCTTCCATCTCAGCAATACGTTTGTTCGTTAAAACCATTGATAAGGACTGATTGAACATCAATTGTTGATCCTCGTCGGCGACAATATCTACTTCGGGAGATACACCAGCTTCAAAAGCAAAGCGTTTGAGAAGCTTCACACCTAAACCGTGAACTGTGCCAATGAGTGCGTTGGCGAGTTCGTCGGCTTCCTTCGACAAACCTTCTTCGAGGAGTTTGACCCGAACCCGTTCTTGTAATTCTGCTGCTGCTTTATTGGTAAAGGTGGTGGCAATAATACCACTAGCTCGCACTTCTCCATCTTGAAGAAATTTAACCATTTCCTGTGTGAGTCGATATGTCTTTCCACTTCCCGCTCCAGCCGATATGATTTTCATAGTAGGGTGTTGTTATTTGTTTCTGCTGTTTTAAACAGATACAAAGAACGGTTTTTTTGTGGAAATT
>JAHDFQ010000217.1 GCA_020628085.1 Saprospiraceae bacterium | reverse complement strand
TATTGACAAATATTCTTCGAGGAGGATTTGGAATTACGGTACTTTTAGGAATTTGCTATTTATTAAGTGCCAATCGGAAAGCCATAGATTGGCGATTGGTCGCAACAGGTTTAGGGATGCAACTTGTCTTAGCGGTATTGCTTAAAGTAAAATTTATTCGTTCCATCTTCGATACGATTGCTAGTTTTTTTGTAATTGTATTAGACTTTACGGATGAAGGTGCAAGTTTTATATTCGGAAGTTGGCCAGCCGTAGCCCAAATCACAAACGGACTTTCTGGAGAGCCATTTGTCGTCGGATACATTTTTGCTTTTAAAGTATTACCGACCATTATTTTCTTTTCTGCTCTATCTTCTGTTTTATATTACTTTGGAATATTACAAGTGATTATTAAAGGCTTTGCTTGGTTTATGAGTAAAACTATGCGTCTATCAGGTGCAGAAAGTTTAGCTGCTGCCGCCAATGTGTTTATTGGGCAAACAGAAGCACCATTAGTGGTGAAACCATATTTAGAGAAAATGTCTAAGTCTGAAATTTTGTGTTTGATGACAGGTGGAATGGCAACTATTGCAGGAGGTGTTTTTGCGGCGTATGTGGGTTTCTTAGGTGGTGATGATCCTGAACTTAAACAGTTATTTGCCACCCATTTACTAACCGCTTCAATCATATCTGCACCCGCAGCTATCGTGGCAGCAAAAATGTTATTTCCAGAAACAGAAAGCATGGATTTAGCCAAACGAGATTTGAATATTTCTCCTCAAGAAGCAGGTTCAAATGTCCTAGACGCAATTTCTACAGGAACAACGGACGGTATCAAATTAGCGGTTAATGTTGGCGCAATGCTGCTCGTATTTACCGCTTTCATTGCTATGGTCAACTATATTTTCGCCGATATTTTTGGGTACTATAGTGGTTTGAATGATAAAGTAAGTGCTTGGACAGGTGGCGACTACAAGAACTTTAGTGTTGAATTTATCTTGGGGGTTTTATTCTCTCCAATCGCCTGGTTATTAGGTGTGGACAGTGCAGATATTTTCAAAGTTGGACAGTTATTGGGTTTAAAAACCACTTTAAATGAGTTTTACGCTTACGCATCACTCGAAAGTGTTAAAGCCGATATTAGCGAAAAATCATTACTCATTGTCACATACGCACTTTGTGGATTTGCTAATTTTGCTTCTATTGGAATACAAATAGGTGGAATTAGTGCCATCGCACCTTCGCAACGAAAAACATTAACCGAATTTGGTGTCAAAGCCTTAATTGGCGGAACGATTGCCTGTTTTATGACGGCTGCCATTGCTGGAATGTTGTCTTAATCGTACAATGACTTTTAGGTCGTTGATGTCGCTTAAAATTTATAATCGATTCATCAACGTATTTTAGATTCATTACGTTTATTAAAACCACACTACATATCCTAGCGTTTACTCTTGAAAAAAGATAAAATGAATAATAAGAATAGCATATTAATAGGATTTATACTTATTTTATTTGGTATAAATGTCCAAGCACAAACCCCCAAAGTGTGGACTTCAGCCGAGATTCATGATGCCATTAAGAAACTCAACTTTCTAGGTTCAGCCCTTTACGTGGCAGCGCATCCAGATGATGAAAACACCAGTATGATCGCTTATTTAGCGAATGAAGTCAAGGCGGAAACCGCATACCTGTCGCTCACTCGTGGCGATGGTGGACAAAACTTAATTGGTCCAGAATTACGAGAACAATTAGGTGTGATACGGACACAAGAATTATTGGCTGCTCGTCGTATTGATGGTGGAAAACAGTTCTTTTCTCGTGCCAATGATTTTGGGTATTCCAAAAACCCAGATGAAACACTCAAAATTTGGAATCGAAACCAAATCCTAGCGGACGTAGTATGGATAATTAGAAAATTCCAACCAGATATTATTATCAATCGCTTTTCACATGATACAGGTCGTAAAACACATGGACATCATACTTCATCTGCAATCCTATCTCACGAAGCATTTCAGTTGGCAGGTGATCCTACCGTTTTTCCAGAGCAACTCAAATATGTGGATGTGTGGCAGCCAACTCGTCAGTTTTTCAATACTTCTTGGTGGTTTTATGGTAGCCGTGATAAGTTCGCAAAAGCGGACAAGTCAGATATGCTGAGTGTAGATGCAGGAGTGTATTATCCAACTAAAGGGAAATCGAATACCGAGATTGCAGCAGAAAGCCGTAGTCAGCACCAATGTCAAGGTATGGGACGTTCTTTGTCTCGTGGTTCACAACAAGAATTTTTGCAATTGATTAATGGCGATATGCCTGCTGATAAAGAAAACATTTTTGATGGCATTAATACAACTTGGTCTCGTGTAGAGGGTGGAATGTTGGTACAGCGTATGATGAACTCGTTAAACGTAAAATTCGATTATGATAATCCTGCTGCGAGCGTTCCTGCATTATTGGATACGTATAAAAAGATTCAAGATTTACCTGACGGGAAATGGAAAACGGTCAAAACAGAGGAAATCAAAGACATTATAAAGGCTTGTTTGGGACTATTTGCCGAAGCCAATGCAGACGATTATTCAGCAACGAAAGGCGAAGATGTAGAATTAACCATGGAATTTGTCAACCGTTCTGATGTTTCTGTAAAGCTAGAAAAGGTACAATTTAATCCAATGTCGGTTGATACGACTTTGAATCTACCTTTGGAGAATAATGAAACATTTAAATTTTACAAAACCGTTACCATTCCTCAAAATGCTAAAGTAACCAACCCGTATTGGTTGGATGAACCAAGTGAATTAGGTATGTACACCGTTCGAGATCAAATGAAACGGGGACTTCCAGAAACTCCACGGGCTTTGAATATGGAATACACGATAACGATTGATGGTGTATCCATAGATTACCAAACAGACATCGTTTACAAATCGAGTGATCCCGTAAAAGGAGAGACCTATCGACCGTTTGAAATAACGCCAGAAGTGTTTGTAAACTTAAAGGATCAAGTCATCATATATGCCAATAATGATCCCAAAATAGTTGAGGTAATTGTAAAATCTGGAAAAGAAAATATTTCGGGGAAACTAACTTTAGCACATCCCAAAGGATGGAAAATTATTCCCGAAAATGTGGACTTTTCCTTAGAGTTAAAAGGAGAAGAACAAGTTGTTAAGTTTGAATTATTTCCTCCAAATGAACAATCTGAAGGAAAAATTACACCAATTGCATCTGTCAATAATCAACAATACACAAAAGGTCTATATTTAATTGACTACGATCACATTCCATTACAAACAATGGCACTCCGAGAAGAAGCCAAAGTTGTCAAAATTGATTTGAAAAAGGCTGGTGACCGAATTGGTTATATTATGGGTGCAGGTGATGCGATTCCAGAAAGTTTGGAGCAAGTAGGCTATAGCGTTGATATTTTAGAAGATGCTCAAATTTCGGAAGAAAACTTAGCCGATTACGATGCTATTATTATCGGAATTCGTGCCTATAACACCAACGAGCGGATGAAATTCCATCAACCTAAATTGATGAACTATGTCAAAAATGGGGGTACGATGATTGTCCAATACAATACGGCGCATCGTCTCAAAGTACCGAGTGATGAATTAGGACCGTATCCATTTAAATTATCCCGTGATCGCGTGTCAGTCGAGGAAGCAGAAGTACGATTATTAGCCAAAAAACATCCAGTTTTGAATACGCCAAATAAAATTACTGAAAAAGATTTTGAAGGTTGGGTGCAAGAACGAGGTTTGTATTTCCCAAATGAATGGGACGAACAATATACCGCTATCTTATCTTCCAATGATCCAAATGAGCCTCCAAGAGATGGCGGATTATTGGTAACTTCTTATGGAAAAGGTCATTATATTTATTCAGGATATTCTTGGTTTAGAGAATTGCCTCAAGGTGTTCCTGGTGCATTTCGATTATTTACCAACATGATTTCTATTGGAAAAAAGTAGATGAAGCATAATATATAGCATATTCTTTGGCAATTTAATAAAAATAGCTTTTTTTTGTTTTACATTCATTCTATGACACTAAAAAACAGACCATGAATAAAAATAAAACGAATTTCTTTAGTCAAATTTTACGATTGACAAGTATAATGATATTTACCTTTTTAATGGTAAATATGATAAATGCTCAAAACTTTTTTGAAGAGGGAGACGGTTCTTATTATGCAGACAAATATATTGGAAAGTCAACAGCAAGTGGTGAGCCATACAACGATAAAATATTTACAGCAGCACATAAAACGTTACCTTTTGGAACAAAAGTTATTGTAACCAATAAAGTAAATGGAAAAAGTGTCATTGTACGTGTAAATGATCGTGGGCCGTTCGCAGAAGGACGGATTATTGATTTATCGAAAGCAGCGGCTCAATATATTGACATGGTTCAAACAGGAACCGTTCCAGTAAAACTGAGAATTATGGATGAAGCGATGGCATCAACTACAACAGCATCGTCTCCAGCTACCACTACTGCACCTGTTTATACTCCACCAACGACAACTACAGCAACACCTGTAACGACAAAGCCAGTTGAAGATAAAGTCGTTACGTCTCCATCAACAAATAATTTTAATACAATTCCTGTAATCAATTCTAGTACGATTGGCGCAAATTTCGCTGTTCAGTTGGGTTCATTCAATAAAATGGAAAATGCTAGTTTTCAGGCGAATAATTTCAGATCATACTCCTTTGGAAATGAATTGAAAATATATGAAACATGGAAAAATGGGAAACGATTATATAAAATCTTAGTAGGACCATTCTATGAAAGAGAAGAAGCAGCTCGACGTGCTTCTGATATAAAAGCCACTTATAGTTTAGATTGTTTTGTATTTAAAGTGCGGTAAATTTGCCTACAATAAGCAAAACAGAGTTGATAAGCCATTTATCAACTCTGTTTTAATAATAATATACACGTTTGAAACCAACAACACCCAATCCACTTGAGGTAAAAGATACACCACCACCAATTCTGGGTAGCTGGAAACGATTATACACAACTATTTTAGTTCTACACGCCATTATCATTAGCCTGATTTATCTCTTCACACGTTACTATTCTTAATTTTTTACAATAAATACACACTATGAGTATTCTCGATTGGTCGATTATGTTGTTAACCCTTTCGGGAATTGTGATATACGGTGTGCTTCAAACTCGAAAAATTGATAGCGTAAAAGGTTATCTAATGGGTGATAAAGACTTGCCTTGGTACACCATTGGTTTGTCTATTATGGCGACGCAAGCTAGTGCTATTACCTTTCTATCCACACCTGGAAAAGCATATGAAGACGGTTTAGGTTTTGCCCAGTTTTACTTTGGAATGCCCGTAGCGATGGTGCTACTTTGTATTTTTGTATTGCCTATCTATTATAAACTCAATGTGTATACTGCTTACGAGTATTTAGAAGGTCGATTTGACTTGAAAACGAGGACATTAACGGCTGTTTTGTTTCTCATTCAACGTGGTCTTGCAGCAGGAATTACCATTTTTGCCCCCGCCATTATTTTATCTAATATTATGGGTTGGGATTTAAATTTGACCATTTTATTCATCGGTGCAGTTGTTATTTTTTATACTGTTTTGGGAGGGACAAAAGCGGTGAGTGTTACTCAAAAGCAGCAGATGATTGTTATTTTATTGGGAATGTTTATAGCTGCGGTAATTATTATTTTAAAGTTACCCGCTGATATTTCATTTACGGATGCCATTGGTGTGGCTGGAAAAATGGGAAAACTAGAAGTAATCGATTTTTCTTTTGATTTGAATAATAAATATACCTTTTGGACAGGAATGATTGGTGGCGTTTTCTTGTTTCTATCCTATTTTGGGACAGATCAATCTCAGGTGCAACGCTATTTATCAGGTCGCTCTCTGAATGAAAGTCGTTTAGGTCTGTTATTTAATGGTATTATAAAAGTACCCATGCAATTTTTGGTGTTGTTTGTTGGGGTCATGGTTTTCGTTTTTTTTCAATTTACAAAAGCACCGATTCACTTTAACAAAGCCAATTTAGAAAAAGTCCAAACCGAGGAATACAGCAATCAATTATCGACATATCAACAAGAATATGATGCTATTTTTGATAAAAAACAAGTTGTTATTCGAGATTTAGTCAAAGCGAATCAAGCTCAAAATCAAAGCGCTATTGATCAAAATCAATCCAAAATAACGCAACTAATAGAAGCTGATAAAAATGTTCGTGCCAAAGTAGATGCTTTGATTTTGGAAGCCTCACCAGCTACTGAGACCAAAGACGATGACTACGTTTTTATCAATTTCGTGATGAATCATCTGCCTAGAGGATTAATTGGCTTATTACTGGCAGTTATTTTTTCAGCAGCGATGTCATCCACAGCTTCCGAGTTAAATGCACTAGCAACCACAACCGTCATTGATATTTATAAACGTTCGATAGTAACCCAACAAACCGATAAACACTACCTTAATGCTTCCAAAGGATTTACGATTATGTGGGGGATGATTGCCTTATTTTTTGCATTAGTAGCTTCCTTGTTCGATAATTTGATTGAAGCGGTCAATATTGTTGGATCGGTTTTCTATGGATCTATTTTGGGTGTATTTGTAGTGGCTTTTTTCTTTAAA
>JAHDFQ010000216.1 GCA_020628085.1 Saprospiraceae bacterium | reverse complement strand
TTAGTAACACCACAAAGATATAAAAGTTAGGTTAAACTAACAATTTTTATTTGGATGACTTATTGTTTTTTATAAGTGTTAACTAAAAAGTTTGTAGTTTGGTTCGAAATCATGAAAAGAATACAGCTTTTTATTGTGTGAAATCTGTACATTAGTTGAAAATAAAATTATGAAAACAATGAAATATTATTGGATGGTTGTTGGACACTACATCATAATCGTCTGGACGATTGTATTAACGTCTTGCAATGCTCAAAAGACCCCAGAAACAAATAGTACAATGTTAAAAACAACAACCGAAAAGACTGCACCAAAGAAATATAAAGATTCCCTTTTTGAATATGAAGGACAGTTATGTCAGCATGTTAGATGTATGTACGAGGATCAAAAAGGTGATCTTTGGATGGGTACTAATGTCTACGGTTTGATGTATTATAATGGTGATACTTTAATTTATTATAATGAAAAAGACGGTATTGGTCGAGGGCGAATCAATCAAATTGAAGAGGACGAAAAAGGGAACTTATGGTTTGCTACTGGTGATGGACTACTAAAATATGACGGAACTTCATTTACCAATTTTAAGTCTGATGATCCAAATATGAGTAACGCTATTTGGAGTATGGTGAGGGACGAAAAGGGTGTGTTTTGGCTAGGGACGAATAAAGGTGTGATGCAATTTGATGGTATAAATTTTACGGCTTTTCCCATTCCTAAGATCGCTGTAAAAGATACGACCTCAATGATTTCTTATGATCGAATTTCGGCGATTACACTAGATCAATCAGGTGTATTTTGGTTTGGAACAGATGGTTTCGGAATTTGTACTTATAATCCTAAATTAGATAATGGAACAGGAGAACCAACAGCTTTTACTCATATTACTAAAGAAAACGGTTTCACAGATAACAATATTGGTAGCTTATTTACCGATTCTAAAGGTAATGTTTGGGTAGGTACATATTTCGGCGGATTGAGTCGGTTTGATGGCAACCAATTTACAAATTTTACTAAAAATGGAATGATTGATGGATTGGAAGTAGGTGGCTTTTATGAAGATGATACAGGTCGGATTTGGTTTGCAGCCGAAAATGAAGGTATTTACTACTACGAAGGAAAATTGAACGATAAGCGGGCTCGTTTTACAAAATATACCAAAGCAGATGGACTACCATCGCAAGGGATTTTATGTTTTTTAAAAGATCGAAAAGAACGGTTTTGGCTTGGTGGTTGGTTGGGTTTGTTTCAGTTTAATGAATCGGAAAAAGCGTTTTCTGTCATAACAAAAAAAGATGTTGGGATAGACTAATATTTTACTATTCGTTCTATGAAGAATTGTTTTCCTGCTAAGACTTCAACTTGATATACACCTTTCGGTAAGTGAGCAATATCAATAGTTGTTTGATTCTGTAAAGCAATGTTTTTCGTCAAACAAATTCTTCCATTAATATCATAGATCAAAATAGAAGTAGACTGACTAGACATATTTTCACCAAAATCAATGGTGACATAATCATCTGTCGGATTTGGGTAAATTTTAAATAGATATTTTGTATCTACACTTGAGGTAGAAGTTACTTCAACAACTGCCATATTCATAGCAATACAATCTTGCTCATCCTTTGCATAAATCGTATAGTCACCTGATTCTAAATTATTAAAAGTTGCTTCTTCTTGCCAAATTTCACTATCCAGACTAAAGAAAATATCACCCGTTCCACCATTCGGAAATCCAATAATATCATTATTGTTGACGACTACATCTAGCGTTAACAAACTTGGTTCTGTTATGGTAATTGGGTTAATCGGAAAGGTCATTCCATTGGCATCTTGCACTATAAATTCGTATGTTCCCGCACCTAAGTTTTCAAATATATTATTATTTTGACTCGGTAAATCGTTCAAAGAAATGTACTGATAAGGAGGAATACCTCCAATCGCTGTCAATGAAATCATGCCATCGGCTGCACCGAAACAAGAAATATTTTCTTCTAAAACACCGATTGCAATCAAACTTTCAATAGCAATTTCTACTGTTGCATTTTCAGTACAACCATTCGCATCTTGCACTTCAATTGTATATATACCATTATCTAAATTTGAAAAAATAGGATCAGTTTGATAATTTTGCTCGTTGAGTTTATATAAAAATAAACCTACACCGCCACTTGCGTTTATAATTATATCATTTCCGATAATTTGAGTTGATATTTCAATAGGTTCAGGAGCATTTAAGACTATATTTCGAGTTGCAATAAATCCATCAGCATCTTTCGTGTACACGGTGTATGAACCGTCAGATAAGTTATTAAACACTGAACTATTTTGAAAATTAATTCCATCTATAGAATACAAAAAAGGAGCATTTCCTCCATTGGTATTTACTTGTATGGAGCCATCAGCACTGTCAGTACAACTTGGTTCAGTAAGTACTTGAACTTGCATACTTAATGTATTATTAGCGACTTCGAAATCCTCCTCTGCTCGACACAAATTATTATCTCGAACGGTCACTGTATAATCACCATTATTCAAATTTGTGAAAACTGGATTGGGTTGAAAAATTAATCCATCTAAACTATATTTGAGTTGCCCCGTTCCACCTCGAGCATCTATAATTGCTTGATCTTCCATAACCTCTGCTTCAATTTCAATCAGTTCTGGATTTTCTATTTCAATAGGTTCGGTTGTGGAAATCTGCCCCTGTCCATCTTTTACAGCAAACACATAAACACCTGCATGTAGATGGTCAAACACATTTGAAGGCTGAAAATCAACCCCATTTTTACTGTATAAATACGGGGCTTGACCACCAAAAGGCGTGACAGTAACTTTTGCATCTTCACCATCATAGCAAGAGATCGTACTATTAATTTGTGTGCTGATAGCTAGCGCACTTTCTGGATTTGAATCTGACGTTTGACCTTCAATTATGGAGAAACTTGTATTGGAAATATCAAAAAACACATGGTTATGACCTTTAATTTTAATCCGACAATTTTCTCCTATTTCACTGGGAACTTCTAATTCATAACTACCTGAATTCGGAACAGCTTCTGCCAAAAGAATCGGATAAGTAAATCCGCCATCTTTGGATAAATAAATAGAAACTTCTGGACAATTGACAACTCCAATATTGGTATTAGCGACTTGCCATTCAATAGTACGCTGCTCACCAACTTCCCAAATAATATCACTAAAACTTGGATAAGTAATCAAAAAAGGACCAGCTGATTCCGTCACATTTAATTGATAATCATCAAATGCAAAACCACCATTTTCGATGTTATTATCCCGTGCTGTAATTCTAAAGTTGAGTACTCGTTCATAATCAGGCAAAACCTCCGAAACATCTTGAATATTTTGAACCAAAGAATTGATATTTGGAAAAGAACGAATAGGCTCTGTTGTAGGTGGTTGAAACCGAAATGTTGGTGCTGACCCAATCGGTGAACCCAACGGACTTACTGGACCCCGATCCATCTGATCCCAAGAATACGTCAAAATATCACCATCTGCATCTGTTCCCATACCCATTAACTCGAAAGGTGTAGAGATAGGAATCGTCAATCCCGATGCGTCAATTGCTTCAACTGAAGGGGGTGTGTTTTCGGAAGGGATATAACTGGCACAATTACAACCCGAATTTGCAATACGTTCATGGCTTCCTGCATGAAAAAAGAAATCCGTATTATCTTGAATATTGTTTGAACCACAGAGACCTGCATACGCCATAATGGTTGTTCCGCTACCTGGTTCATACGCAGTTGCACCGCCGTTTTGACCATTACAGTTATTAAAAGAGTGGGAAGCGTTTAACTGATGACCAATTTCGTGTGCTACATAGACGATGTCAAAAACATCGCCCTCTGGAGAACTCAAACCCGTTGCACCCCAAGATTTGACGGGTGTACAAATCGCCCCAACACCTGCTAGTCCCCCACCTGCTGTTCCAAAAACATGCCCCAAATCGTAGTTGACAATTCCAATTAAATCATTAATTACATATTGATTTTCGGTGATAATACTGTTAATATCATTATTATTGAATGGATCAGTCAATGGATTGGTGAAAATAAGTTGATCATTTTCGGCTACCAAAATAAAACGCGTGGATAATTCTGACTCAAAAAAAAGATTGACTCGATTTAAAGTATTGACTACAGCAGACAGCGTCTGTTCCACCGTTCCACCATGAAATGCAGCATATTCACCCGTCGTTGAAATAGCTATCCTAAAGGTTCTGATTTGATCGCCAATAGAGGTGACGGATGTTTGCTTTTGAATTGAATTTGCTTCTTTATTTATATGTTTAGTGTGACATTGGAAGTTTTCGTGATCTGTCCAGTTTTTAGCGGTGTAACTTTTATAAATATGATGATCTGCATAAGCACGAACAGGATCAACACAAACTAATTCACCGTTTTTTTTCAAGAATGCGTGAAATCCATTTTTATCGTAACTGAGTCGGATGATACTATTCGGATCATCAACCGCATGACCACTATACGTTTGTAGAAACGGATATTTCTTTAATAACTCAGGTTCTACAATAGATGTTTTTCTGATAATGTAGGTTGCTAAGGAATCATTTGGTAGAGGAATTTTTACATAGGATGATTGATGGTTATTGATCTGTAAATCAGTAAATTGTTTATTAATTAGAGCGTGGTTTAGACGATACAGACTGGTTACTTTTGGTAAATCAACAGCATTTGTAATCACAGATTTTTCTGTTTCGGAAATCGCTGACCAAGACTGATTTTCTTCGGATTGGGCAAAACTCGTTGCACTGAACACTATGTTCAATATCCAAAACGCCAAGAAAAAACGGTATTGGTTATTCATGTAACTACACCCAATTTTATGGGGAATTTCTCCTAAAAAAGGGGGGCTTTTGCTATTGTGGTAGAGGGGTGTATTTGATAATAGAATGTACATCAAACGTAATACCAATGTAGGGATATGTTAAAACTGTATCACAAATGAATATTAGTATTTGTGACAAACTATATTTTGATAAGAGAAAAAAGAGTTATGTTTGGAATAGACTTGGAAGGGAGTTTTCTGAAGTAAAATCACTCTTCTAAAACTTCACTCATATCTTGATATATCCAAACCATTCTATCCAGAAACCATATTTTAAAGGTATAAATCAAAAATGCGCCAGCAATGGTGTGATAAATTTCTAAATAATACAATCCGATAAAAAGCGTGATTGTTCCGATAACTTGAAAAACAGTTAAGATATAAACCACCGCAATATGATGTTTCGGAATAGGGCGTTTGCTGCGTTCTGTCCAGAAACGTTCGCCAAGCACTGCTTTAGCAGCCCAGCCATCAAAACGTTTCGGTTTTTTAAATAAGGTTGGATTGATGAGTAACCAAATAATCAATAACACAATTGGAATCAAACTATACCAACCAATCCAAACCCTAGACCAAACGGCTAATATTAGGAATGGTAGCGTCGCAAATCGAGACCAAATAGACCAAGGATTAGCATGTCGAAGCCAACTATCACCTTCTAGCTGAAATACTTTTGCTATTTTATGTTCTATTGCCATTTTTTAAAAAAACATTAAAGTGTCAATCCGAATTTATAGGCTTCCACTAAAATTTCATCCAGTTCTGCATCTTCATGATTGGTTAAAATGATAGCACCAACTTTTGTTGTTGGATTAAATGCAACTACCGTTGAAACACCTTGTTCGCCACCATTATGCCCCCAGAGATTATTATCTGCATCCATTAGAAATAAGTGTAAACCAACCTCATCATCGATGATCGGAATTTGTGGCGTTAGCATTTCGGAAATAGTTGTTGATGTCAATAATTCGTAATTATTAATTGTTCCGCCTTGTGCAAATGCACCAAAAAAGATACTTAAATCACGTGGTGTAGATCGAAGTCCACCGTTCGGATAATCTGTAAACGTATAATGTTCAATCAGTTCGTAGTTTCCATTACTATAATCATAAGGTTGTACGATGGTTTGTGATATTTCATCCAATCGCCAAGCCGTGCTAGACATACCCAACGGATTAAAAATATGTTGTTTGCAATAAGTATTAAAATCAATCCCAGAAATTTGTTCTACCAAAACACCAATTAGCGCATTTCCCATATTAGTATATTCGCTTTCAGTACCTGGTTCAAAGTCATAAAAATTATTACTAGCATTGTAATTAGTGCCAGTCGGAGATAAATATTGTTCCATAAAATCAGATAATTCCACAGGACTATCTTCTCCATAAAAATAAGAACCGTTGGAAGCATCATCACTATCTTCAATGCCAGAAGTATGAGTGAGTAACATTCTAAAAGTAATATCCGTCGTATAATCTGGCACGTTTACATCAAACGAAAGATAATCATTGATCGGATCGTCTAAATCAAATGCTCCATCTTCATACAACTGTAATAAAGCAGTTGCCGTAATGACTTTAGAGACAGAAGCCAACAAAAATAAGTGATCGTTTTGGAGGGCGATATTCTGCTCTATTTGACTTTGACCTTTGTAATTTTCATATAAAATGTCAGAACCCTCAAAAATCAAGACCGCCATGGCTGGAATAGCTTGATCTTCCATTTCTTCCTGAAGATATATTTCAAAATCATTTGTGTTATTGATTAGAATATCTTCGTCATTGCAATTGGCAAAACAAAATAAAAATGATCCGAAAAGAAGAATGTATTT
>JAHDFQ010000215.1 GCA_020628085.1 Saprospiraceae bacterium | reverse complement strand
GCTGGGGCTCGAACCCAGGACCCTCTCATTAAAAGTGAGATGCTCTACCAGCTGAGCTACCAAATCTGGTTTAATACTGCTTTACTTTCTAAAGCGATGCAAATATACAACGTATTTTATTTTATACAAGCACTATTGAAACTTTTTTTTCGTTGATATTTGGATTTATAACATAACCCGTTGATAAAAAGTTCGTTAGCAAAAGCATATTTTTTTATCTAATTTATTTATTTCATTGGCATGACAATTTAAGGATGACCTTTGTCAAATTTAAATAAACTTATCATATATATACACCCACATCAATAAGATAAAATGAATGCATCAGGTCAGTTGTGCTATTTTTTCTTTTAGATATGTTACTGAATTACATAGAATAATTATAATAAATATATAACTTTGTATTCTATCAAAATATATGCACCTCTTCAGTTGTGCTATTACTAATCTCAGAGCAGGATCAAAACATACTATTATTATGATTAAAGCAATTATTCTTGAAGACGAATTAAGTGGTCGTGAAAATCTCCAACTTTTTTTAAAACAATACTGTAAAGAGGTGGATGTCGTTGCCGAATTGAGTAGTATCAAAGAAGCTCAGCGTTTTTTTGATGATGAACGTAACCGAATCGACGTTGCTTTTTTAGATATTAACTTGTCTGATGGCTTGGTTTTCAAATTATTAGATAATTTGGAGGACATTGATTTTGAAATTATTTTTGTTACCGCATACGAAGAACATGCTATTCGTGCGTGTCAATATAGTAGTATTGGCTATATTATGAAACCCATTGATGCGGTGGCGTTACAGGAAGCTGTCAGCCGTATTCGTCCTGGTAATAATAATCAAATCAACGATCGTTTGTCGGTTATGAGGCAAGCCTATTATAACCCCAACAGTTTCACCAAAATAGCGGTTTCTGGTTTAGATGGAATCCACTTTGTTGCACTGACAGACATTGTTCGCTTTGAAGCAGATAATAATTATACGTATATTTTTCTAAATAATGGTGATAAAATTACAGTTTCAAAAACCATTAAAGTGTATGAAAATCATCTAGCGAATGCTAATTTCTATAGAGTACACAAAAGTCATGTTATTAACCTCAATTATATGAAACGTTTCGTGAAAGGCGAAGGTGGCTATTTGGTTATGGAAGATGATATGCGAATTGAAGTATCCCGACGACGACGACCTGCCTTTTTAGAAAAAATAAAAGTACTTGAAGGCGGTATGTTATAAATAGTAATTTATTGAAAGTTGCTTGTTTAACATACATTTTGATGTAGCCATGTCATATTATTAAAAAAAAACTATGTCGTTTCATGTAAATATTTAGTTAGAGAACTTGAATCCTCTATTATTTTTTAATACCTTTATCAACATATTAATGATTTTCCTTTAATTGATTACAAACCTGCGGGTTACAGCACTATTTAAACATACGTTACTATGGGAAAGGAGACTAAATCAAAGTTAGACAGCATTAAGTTCAATTTGAATATTCAAAAATTGAATAAGATACAGATGACCAAAATTCTTGGTGGTACACGTAAGAATAAGCCTAATCTGGGCTTTAATGATATTGTACCTCAATAAATTGGCTATCCGACGCTAAAATTTATTTTTCGTCATTAAAAGGGATCACATTCATGGTAATGTGATCCCTTTTATATTGTAAATTTGTACTGTTTTATAGTTAATTACGCTTTGTAACAGGTTTATCAAACCAAGAGCGACTGGACAGTCTAAAGACTGTCATACTTTTTAAAAATCAATTTTCACATTGTATATATAAAAAAGTCTTTTATGGTTTCTTGAGCGTCTTGACAGCCTAAAGACTGTGATACAACTTTAAACACACTTTTTACACCGTATATTTAAGTATTCACATAAAAGTATTTACGTGTCAGACATCGAAAAATTGGAATTTAAACTCCAAAACGAAAAGGATCATCGTCAGCGGTTGATTATGCTGAATCAACTGACCGATTATTATACGTATACCAATGTTCAACGAGCGCAAACGCTACTTGCAGAATTAAAAATTGCGCTAAACTATCATCCCAATCAAGATATTCTTCAAAATTATTATATCAACAGTGCTCTAGTTGAAAATCAATTGTACAATCATAAACTAGCTGGAAATTTTATTCGTGAAGCCTTAGAATTGACAGAAGAAATGGGTTCTGCTAGTCAGCAAATGAATGTGTATATTGACTATGCAGGTGTTTTAATGAATCTAGGGCAACACGAAGAAGTTCAAATTTACTTGGATAAAGCTAGCTCTATATTAGAAATGTATCCTGATAAGCGGACGCATGCTCAAATTTTATGTCGATCTGGCTTCTTACAATTGCACTACAATAAACAGGACTTAGCCATTGATTTTTTGACTCAAGCAGAACGGGCTTATAACGATATTGAACAAGATTTAACACTGAAAGATTATTACTTTTTAACCCTGATTCATAGTGGTTTGGGTAATATATATACCCTTACCCAAGATTTTAAGAAAAGTAGTGCTGAATATTTAAAAGTGGTTTCCATTTGTGAAGCTAAAGGAATTAAAACTCGTTTGTCGTGGCACTATGTCAATTTAGGCAAGTCTTTGCTTAGTGAAGAAGATTATATCAATGCTAGAACCTATTTAAAAAAAGCCATTCATATTCCAGAAGACATTAGCCGTTCACCAAGAGCGGGGGCTATGCTGAATTTGGGTATCAGTTATTTCATGGAGGGTAACTATACGGAAGCCATGTTGTATTATCAACGTTCAGAAATGTTGTATCAAGAAAGCAAGAAAGATAAGTTTAAGCCTTTGGCTATGATTGAACGTCGAAAAGTTGAACTATACAAGGAACTAGGTAAAAGAGACGAGCGAGAAGAACACCTTTTGAAAGCATGGGAATATGCTGAACGATCAGAAGATTTAAAAGAAATGTCGGTAACGTTGAGGGATATTTCTGATTATTATGGGGAATATGAAGATTTTGAAAATGCGTATGTTTATCAAAAAATGTATACTCGTTTTGCATTTGAAAATGTCAATCATATCAATTCTGAGCGTATCAAAGAATTGCAGGTAAAATACGAGGTTGATAAACGACAACGAGAAGCCGAATTGTTGCAATTGCAAGCCACCAAATTGCAGCTAAAAGCGCTACGAGCGCAAATGAATCCGCATTTTATGCACAATGCACTCAATTCGATTCAGCATTATATTATGAAAAATGAAGCTCAAACCGCTTCACAGTTTTTAGCGCGTTTTGCCAAATTAATGCGAGCGACATTGGAATATTCCGAATTAGAAAGTATTAGTATTGAACGAGAAATTGAGTTCTTAGAAGATTATTTACAAATCAATCAAAAATTAAGGTTTGATAATTTGAGTTTTAGTATCAAGACAAGTAATGAAATCGAGGAAGACATCATGAATATTCCCACGATGATTGTTCAACCTTATATTGAAAATGCCATTGAACATGGTTTACGAACCGTAGAAAATGGGAATGTACAAGTTTATTTCTCTTTACTAGATGATAAAACAATTTTATGTGAGGTGACGGACAATGGTATCGGTCGTCAGAAGTCGCAAGAACTACAAGAAGAAGATAATGAATATGGAAATCATCAATCCAGAGGAACATCCATTACTGAAAAACGATTGGAATTATTACAACTATCTCATAATTTTGAAAACCTAAAGGTTTCTTACGATGATCTAAAAAACTCAAAAACAGGCGGAAGCGAAGGGACAAAAGTCCTCATTCATATGCCAATCGTCGAAACTATACTCAAATAAGCTTGCCCTAAACGTATTTAGTCCATTACATTAAGACCTTCTGTATCAAGGGTTTATTAAAAAACCGTTACTTTTAACACCCCCTGCCCTACCGTTTTATAGATTATATCAACCACTTTTGGCTAAAACGCCCCCACTCCTACATTTAGCATCTTTCAACACCCAAAACGTCTGTATATTGTGATTAAGTTTTCTCATAGTATGTTTGTTTATTATTCCTGCATCTTTACTCCCTCCTAAGATGCAGGAATTCTTTGTTTTAAGCACAAGCATTCATTAAACAGAATATATATATGTTTTAGTTTTAATACCATTAAAAACAAAACGACCCAAAATAATATTAATCTGTACCGAATACTGAGAAAAGATGACCACACTCTAACGGTATAGTACCTTAATATAAACGCTTCATTTTTGGAGCAAACAAGATATTATCTTGCACTTAGTTTTCTCATAGTATGTTTAACTTTCCAACACTTATCATTCCCTTCTTAAGTGTTGGAATTTTTATTTTAGAGTGATTATACTAGCTATCCTTTACCTCAAATAACTTCTTAACATATTTGTTTTTTAACAATCATGTTACCGATCTCTAACTAATACATACCACTTATCTTTAATATATGTCCATTGACTAATTTCGAGGTTAATATTAAAAAAAACACTACTATATTTGAACTGTGTAGTTTTCTCATAGTATGTTTAGTTCTCCTACGTCAAATTTTTCCAGCCTCCCTTGATGTAGGAGATTTTTTTTTATTCTTTCTCCATTTCTGGAAATTTTGGATCTAATTTTTCTAGTGTTTCTAACACTTTTTTAGCGATAAAATAATTGCGATACCATCGTTGGTCAACAGGTGCGATAATCCAAGGAATAGCATTGCAACGATTAATAGCGTCCTCATAACATTCCATATATTTGTCCCATAATTCACGTTCCTTCCAATCATTCGGATTATGTTTAAAATGCTTTCTAGGCAGATCAATCCGTTCCTGTAATTTCTCTTTTTGACGATCTTTAGATAAGTGTAAGTAGAATTTCAGAATGGTCGTATGATTATCATACTCCAATAATTCTTCAAAAGCATTGATAGAATTGATCCGACGATTGACCCGTTCTTCGTCTATCCAACCGTGTACGCGTTGAATTAAAATATCTTCGTAATGAGAGCGATTAAAGATATGAATCATACCCTTAGCAGGAACGATTTTATGCGCTCTCCACAAAAAATCGTGTGCAAATTCTTCTTCCGTTGGTTTTTTGAAGGAATAAACATTGACGCCAGCAGGCCCACACTCGCCAAATACATTTTTGGTCGCTCCGTCTTTTCCACTTGAATCCATACCCTGAAAAATAACGAGTAAGCTGTGCTTTTTTTCCGCCATCATTTTATACTGTAAATCCGAAATTTTATCGCAGATTTCTTTGAATTCCTTTTTTATATCATCTTTTGAAATACCTTCTGGTGATCTGGTCGAATAGTCTTTAAGTCGTATCATTGTGTATACCTTATTGTTATGACAAAAAAAAATCTTAAACTCGTACGAATTTAAGATTTTTTATGTTTTGGTAAGGAGTATTCATCGAAATATCTCCCAAAATTATATTACTCTATTTTCACAACACTTAATTACTTATCAGTCGCCTGAAGCCTCCATTGGAGTTTGTTTTTTAATGATATTTACTTTACCGTTTTTACCGTACAACTCAATTGATTTTTTGTTGTATGCCAACGCAGCTTCATCCGCTGTATCAAACATACCAATGTGTACAGATTTTCGGTCAATAGAAATAACAGCCCTGTAGCGTTTGTTTTCTTTGTAAACACCTGTGTAGCCTGTTTTACTACTGGTTTTACGCTGACGACTGGCTACTGCTCTCGACCTCCAAGCTAGGTTTTCTAGTCGGCAATCAAGCTTGTCACTGTTCAAAGCTCCTACTAAGTTACGCTCACCAGAACGTTGCTCACCAAGAAATTTTTCAGCAATTAATTTGTGTAAATAAATGGTTTCGGTTTTGTAAGTGCCCTCCGCTTTCTTCCATGTCTTTTGAAACACGGCGCATCCGCTTGAATGCTTTCGTAGATTGTTTATGAAATCAACCTGAACCAAATAAGGGTCGGAGGTTAAATATTCATAGACGTGATCATTAAGCAACACTGATTCTTCAGCGTTCTTTAGTTTAACTTTGTATAACACGCGCTCTCTATTTTGGTTATGAAATCACCAATTTAAAATTCGTGACGGTAAATATAACGAAATTCAACTGGCATAGGTAATTAAATTATGAATTTGTTATATATTGTTACGGCGGTTATATTAAAAAGTTTACATATAAACTAAAAAAAATTATGTAAAGTGTTTACAAAAAACCGTCTGACTCCCAAAATCCTTATAAACATTGGTCTAACAGACTATTTCCGACTTCCAAACAAAAGGCTTCCAATGCGTACCATCGTGCTCCCTTCCTCTATTGCAACAGTATAATCACCTGACATACCCATAGAAATTTCTTTGAAAGTAGCATCCTCTAAAAAAAATTGATTTTTAAGCTGTTTGTGAATATGCCGAAGTATAGAAAACTCTGATCGAACTTGATCCATATCATCTGTAAACGTTGCCATTCCCATAACTCCGCAAATATGAATATTTGACAATTCTTTGAAATCACTACTACTAAAAAGGGCTTCCATATCTTTCATCTCAAACCCATATTTAGTGTCTTCATCTGCTATTTTAAATTGTAGCAACACGTCAATTGTTCGATCAATTTTAGCAGCTTGCTTATCGATTTCTTGCAATAATTTAAAACTATCTACCGAATGTATCAAATCAATAAACGAAACGATATGCTTGACTTTTTTACTTTGCAAATGACCAATCATATGCCATTCGATGTCCTTTGGAAGAGCTTCGTATTTATCCACTAATTCTTGTACCCGATTTTCTCCAAATATACGCTGCCCTATGTCGTACATCGCCTGAATCATTTCATTTGGTTTAGTCTTGGATACAGCAACAAGTGTCGTATTTGTTTTTTCAAGTTCTGATTTTATTTCTAATAACATGGTT
>JAHDFQ010000214.1 GCA_020628085.1 Saprospiraceae bacterium | reverse complement strand
AACAGCGATTCTGTATGCTTACAAAGTGGTAGAACCAAGTCATAGCTTTGCTTTTTATTTAGAACTACATCTTCACAAGAAAATTTAATTATGGATATACACAGGATGTCGATCATCATAAATCAATAAGCATTTGAATAGTTTTTCTTGAACTTCTGCTTCCGATAAATCACGTACACTTTTGGTCAATCCTTCGTCGTTTTTGATCCATTTTAAAAATGAAATACGGTTAAAATCTTGGATGTCACCCGTTTCAAATTGCAGCATCTTTTCTACAGTATGTTCCACGTCTTTTAAAATGGTCGTTTGTAAATAAGCGTTTCCAACAACGGGATTATATGCCTTGATGGGGATGATTTTTTGTTCTGTGATTGGATAACTAAAATAACTGATATTGCCTCGTACTTTTAACCCAGCGAAATAGGTTAGTTCACCAGAATTGGGGTGATCCTCAATACGGATATACGGAATTCCTGCCAATACAACACCCCAGACTGAGTCTAGCGATAAAGTATCAGCATGATGAATAATGAAATCAATTTTGGTGGTGAACGTTTGTGGATTTGTAAATAAATTAGCTTGCACACTATCCCATAAAATAGCTGGTTGATTGGCTTTCAACTGCTCAAATTGGGTATAAATACCGTCATTAAATAGGAAGTTCTTACTCAAAATCGTTGAATCTTTTTGAGCATGTAGTGAAAATACTAGGAAAAAAGTATAAAATACTAGAGTTACATATAATTTCATACACAAATTTAAGTGTTCGTTGACTTAAAGTGTGCAAATCAAATACAAATGTTGTACACAAAACCATAAAAACAAAAAGCCCCTCCTTCTATTCAAAGAAGGAGAGACAAAATCCCATTAACCGTCAAACTATATTCTTTAGTGTTTCATATTGATTTTAATAGAGTTCTTGACGTTAATGGAAATTAGTGTTTTGGTTAAAAATGTAAAATAGTGTTGTTCCGTTTGCTATTGTTTTGTCCCACTTATAAATTGGACTTCTATAATTTTATCATTCTATTATTTACTGTTTGAGTCGGTGTATGAAGTGCATATATGAAAATGCCTTCCCCTTCCCAATCATTAGCGTTCAATTCTATTATTTGCGCTCCTTGCTCTACAAATTGATTCAACGCATATACTTGCTGACCTTGTTGATTATAAACATAAAGAGCAATATTTGCTGCTGTTGCACTATTGAAATGTATTTGCGTGTGTGTTGAAAATGGATTTGGATAGTTTTTTAATTCTACTTGTGCTGCATTATTTTCATACATTATACTACTTGAATTTTCGTGAACTTCGATTGCATATTGATTATTTAACCCATCATAGATTTCTGCTTTCAAAAAGCGGGTATTCAAACCTTGAATCGTTCCATTTGCATGATGAATGCTAAATAGCGGTGCTTCGTCGTTCATATATTTTAACTCCGAAGCGGCACAGCTAACATGCATGACTTGTTGGTCTACATCCATATTTATATGTAATTCATCATTAGAAAAAACAGTTGATACTATCTGAATATCATCTACATTCATTCCAGTAGTATTGATAGAAAGCTGAAAACCAGTTGTTTGCTGAATGTCACTAGACATGAAAACTATTTTATTTTCCAAATGATTGACTTCTAAGAGTACCGTTTCTTGATGACGATCTTGATGTTGTTCGTTACTATTGGCAACAGCCGAACCGTCCAAATCACCTATTTTGATACCAATAAAATGAATCGCGGTATTTCCATTTAATACTTCGATGAATGTACTCGTCGGAACATTTTCATTAAAGGGATTCAATGGGTTTTCAAAAACATAGTCTTTAGGAATAAACTTCCAGGCATCTTGATGTTCAAAACCTGTCTGTTGATATAAAATCAATCGACGTAATTCCACTATATCTGCTGTGGTGATACTTTTTGAATCATTGATGTCTGCCGCAATCAAATTATATGGAGAATCAATCAAATGATGACCTAAAATATGGCGACTAATCACCGTCAAATCAAAAGTACTTACTCCGTTTAGAGGATGATCGTTTTTAAAAGCTGCCACTTCGTAGCCATACTCCATTGTCATATTTTCAAAACTAAACTGACCATTCTCTAAGCTAATGGTTTGACTGCTTTGTTCACCATAAATATCTAATAGGACGTTTTCAATTTTATCGCCATCGGCTGTTTCAATGATACCAAATATACTGGCTGTATTTGCAGCAACACATACTTCATTAGGATCAGTTACATTGACCGTAACAGTTGTATTAGAAACACGTCCAATGTCGTCTATAACTTCAAACAGAATGGTTTGCTCACCAAGTTGCTCGCAAGTCAATTGTTTAGGAAAAATCCGAAATTGTAAAGACGAACAACTGTAAGAACCGTCATCAAACATAGCGGCATTTAAAACCGTTTCTGGTTCACTTATTTCAATTGTTAAAGAACTTTTTGCTTTCGCAATGGGTGCTGCGCAAGCGACTTCTTTTACAGATGCATCCAATACATCTATCCAGCCATTATCCTGCGCTCCTACCGGAAAAGCATTCCACCAACCCCATCCCAAATAGACAATTTTACCTGCTCCTAGAGGAATGAGTGCAACGGAAGTATGATTGTTTTCTAAAGCATCATTATAAATACGCTTGGAAGCCGTTGGTAATCCTGACGTTAAAAATGCAATAGAATTATTATTTATTATTGTAGTATTACAAATAGAAAAGTGTGTGTTCAAAGTGTTGTTTTCTATTTTGTTACTATTTCCTTCAAGCGTAGAGGCGTCTGCTCGAAGTTGTAAATCGAAGACGCCATTCAGTAAATCAATAGCATTACCAGAATTCGACTCAATGGGTGCGACGACACCACAAATGATTAATCCACCGCCATTTTTTACATAATCACTCAATAATTGGATTGTCTCGTTTGACAAATCCGCAAATAAATTCGCTTTTTCTAGTTCTGGTATAAGAATCAAATCGTTTTGGTCGATTACATTTTTCCAAGTATCAAAATCAATGTTTTCAAAAGTAGAAACTTCATGCGCTTTCGATTCAAGGCTTTTCAAAATATTTGAACCTTCCGCAAAAAGGCTACCTTCTGAAATTTGAACATAATCACTATTGTAAAAGACACCGACTTTTTCTGCTGTTACTTGATTAACTATTATCGAAAAAGCAAAAAATGTAATTAACCGCATACAGCATGTACCCCAGCACTGCTGGAATCTGTGTAGATTCTTTCCCATGATTGTTTTGACGTTTTGGTTAATGAATTGTAAGATTCGTCCTCCCAATTGCAGTGCAATTGTGTACGTAGTTTGTTAAAATTGTCTTGAATTCGTATTCCGAATGCTCATGCATTCAAAAGGGGAAGAGGGGAATCACCTTTTTATTAAAGGTGTATGTTTTGTAAGTGTTGTTCTGGATATAAATTGTCCGTAGTGTTGATACAAATATAGGTTAGAATGTCACTTTTTACTATACCCTAGATATGGTAATTATTGTGTGTAAAAATAAGTAGATGTGAAAGATATTGATAGATAGGAACTTATAAATATATAAAAAATAAGAAATGTAAAATTATTTTAAAAGATGTTTCTATCCACATAACATATTGCAAACGTCGTGCCAAATAACCACTTTTTCGTCGTAAATGTATTGTTTGTATGACATGGTATTTGAAGTGAAAATAGTGTTAGATTGCCGTCATAAGTTGCTAATCTTTTCTTTAAAAAACTTCCAGAGCGTATTTTTTTCTTGTTCTTCTTTGACATTTTCAATCATTTCCCCAAATTTTCGTTGAGTCTCAAAACGATAGGTCAATTTTGTAATAGGAGAACCGTTTTTGAAATAGCGTTTGTTCCCTTTTTTATCAATTGTTATTTCATACACATCTTCCTCCAGCGTAATGGAAGTGTTGTCAGTATTGCTATCATTGGTTTGCTGAATGTTGACATTAGAAAGAATAGTTGCTTTTTCTGAAGTGTCTTCCTCTAGCTCACGAGTAGGGGCAATGACCACCAAACCAGATTGTTGATTATATATATCACCTACTAATTCCTTTACACTTGGTTGATCTCTTAAATGCCACATGTGTTCCAAATAGGCCATTTCTGCATTCCAAGCCTGATCTCGTTGTTTTTCGTAAGATTGAATGGCGGCATCAATTTGTTGTTGATATTGACCAGCATAAGTCGCTCTATTTTTCCAAATCGTCACCTGATTATCCAATTGGTATAACTTAATCTCTTCTTGTTCAGAGATTGACTTTTGGGCATTTGCCAATGCTACAATTCGATCTCTACCCGTCAGTGTATTGGCTAAAGCATTGTGTTGTTTGGTTAGATTTCGAGCGTTGTTGAGTCGTTTTTTGAGGTATATATTATATAATGTTGCTTTTTGAATCGCTTTTTCAGAATCTGTAGCTGTTGAACTAAAATTACTTTTAGCCAATAATTTATATTCCTCACAATCTGCTTTTTGGTTATTCCAGTTCAATGTCGAAATAGTCAACTGCTTCTTTTTGATATCAACTTCTTTTTGGTACTTACGAACCGATCTATTGCTTGGGGTTTGCCCATCCAGCTCTTTTCTTCGCAATTCTAAAATTGCTTTATCCAAGTTTGCTTGACTTAAATCTAGTTCTAGCTGATGCAAATTAGTTTCTTTTTTTAATATTTTTTGTTGGTATAAACACCGTTGCACATCACTTGCATCGGGCGCAGGAATTTGTTTTCGTAATTGTTCTAGTTGTGCAACAAGACTTTTCTTTTGATTGGACAATTGATAAATACGTTCACCCAATTGATGTTCCGTTTGTTTAATTGTAGGTAGATTATTCGTACTAATAGTATTTTCTTTTTCTACGGGAATCTTCTTTTCTGTATAAAAGGCTTTCATATCTCTCGATACTTCTTGAATTACATTTGCATATTTTGCTTTATCTACGATATCATCCAGATTAAACTCCTTTTTTTGAAACGAGCTATTTTTAGTAGAAATTCGAGTCAGTGGACGATCCAATAAATAGGCTTTACGTTTAAAATCTCCTTTTTCTAATTGAATATTAAGCGGGATAGCTTTAGCGTAGGGTTCGTCTGTATAAATACTCACGCATTGTGGCAGTAGATTGGTTCCGTAAAAAACCAAAATACATTCCTCATATCGAGGTAACACCACTTGAAAATTACCATTTTGTTCAACATCTACCAATTGATGATGGTCCGTACTATATAAACTCACTAATGAATTCTGTCCTTGAACAGGAATTTTTCCTTCTACCATTATCTGTGCCACGACGATGTGTGTGTGGCAACAAAAAAGGATATATAGAATATGTTTGAGCATTTTTATGGAAAAGATTATTTGAATTGTCTGTATAATGTTATCGTTTAAATAGCTTCTTATTACATTTGCATTTTGAAAACTGGTTTATTAGATTGTGGTTTTGGTTCAAGTTATAGAGCACCAATAACTGATAACAAACAAGTTGCTCTGCAATTTGAACTAATAGCCAATAAACAATATCTGCACAATATGCTTTCAGCCATTTCACCTATCGACGGACGCTACCACGCTAAAACGAAAGAATTATCGGATTATTTCTCCGAATATGCACTCATCAAGTATCGTGTTTTTGTAGAAATTCAATATTTCATTGCGCTGTGTAAAGTACCACTACCTCAATTGAACGAGTTTGATTTAAAAAAGATGGATGCCCTGAACGGAATTTTTGATAATTTTTCTTTGGACGACGCTCAACGGATCAAAGACATTGAACGAGTGACGAATCACGATGTAAAAGCCGTGGAGTATTTTTTAAAGGAAGAATTTGATAAATTGGACTTGTCAGAATTTAAAGAATTTATTCATTTCGCTCTGACCTCACAAGATGTAAATAACACAGCAACGCCACTAAGTTTAAAACTAGCGATAAACGAGGTATATGTTCCGATGATAACTACATTAAAAGATCAAATTAATGATTTAGCCGAAGAATGGAAGACCATTCCAATGTTGGCTCGTACACACGGGCAGCCTGCATCGCCAACCATGTTGGGTAAAGAATTTAAAGTATTTGTCGAACGTTTAGAAGTACAACTAGACGCAATTAAAGCAATTGAAATCAAAGCGAAATTTGGAGGTGCAACAGGGAATTTTAATGCACATCATGTAGCTTATCCGAATATCAATTGGGTGAAGTTTGCCAATCAATTTGTATCCGATAATCTCGGTTTGAGCCGATCTCAATACACCACGCAGATAGCACATTATGATAATCTAGCAGCCGTTTTTCAAGCACTAAAACGCATCAATACGATTCTGATTGATCTTTGTCGAGATATTTGGACCTATATTTCAATGGATTATTTCAAACAAAAAGTCATCAAAGGAGAAGTTGGGTCATCGGCGATGCCACATAAAGTCAATCCGATTGATTTTGAAAATGCGGAAGGTAACTTTGGTTTGGCGAATGCCATTTTTACCCATTTATCGGATAAACTACCCGTTTCTCGCCTTCAACGAGATTTGACAGACAGTACCGTTTTGAGAAATATCGGAGTGCCATTTGGACACACGATTATTGCCTTTAAATCCGTCGAAAAAGGACTCAAAAAATTATTACTCAATGAACCTAAACTGTACGCCGACTTAGAAGCTAACTGGATGGTTGTAGCCGAAGCCATTCAAAATATTTTACGTCGAGAAGGATTCGATAAACCTTACGAGGCTCTTAAAGAATTGACCCGTGGAAAAGCGGTTGTAGGACAAGCAGACATTCATGCTTTTATCCAACAATTAGCGGTTTCGGATACTATTAAGGAAGAGTTGTTGGTGATTACACCACATAATTATGTGGGCGTGTTTTAGGGATTATAAA
>JAHDFQ010000213.1 GCA_020628085.1 Saprospiraceae bacterium | reverse complement strand
AAACCGAATAAAAATAAAGGAGAAGGAAATATTTATGATCGTATTTTTAAAGAAAATGCAGAGTCTCTTTTTATTCCAATCATTGAACGAGAGTTGGGTTTACAAATAAAGTCATACAACAGACTCCCAGATAAATTACCAAAAACAGTAGAACGAGAAGTTGACTTCTTATTTGACGTACACCTAGAAAATAATGAAAACTGGATTTTGCATATTGAATTTCAAACGAATGATGCTAAAAACATGATCTATCGAATGGGTATGTATCATGGTCTAGTATGGGAAAAATACAAGAAACCCATCAAACATATCGTTATATTTCTTGGAAAAGGTAAAGCAAAAATGAGAAAAGAACTAACTGAAAAAGAACTTTTCAAAGGATTTGATATTATCAATTTACATCAGTTAGACACAGACCAATTATTGAGTTCTCAAGTTCCAGAAGTCATTATGTTGGCATTGTTAAGTAACTATAAAAAGGAACGATCTGAGCGAATCTTGCGTTTAATTATTGAACGTATTCTTTATGTTAATAAATCAGATACATTAAATTCTAAGTTCGCTACACAGTTGATAATCTTATCAAAATTGCGTAATTTAGAGTATCAAACCATTAAAATTCTTGAAAATATGCCTGTTCTAATTGACATTGAAACATCTATACTCTATCAACGTGGAATAAATAATGAAAAAAAAGCTGCTGTTATTCGTGGTCTTAATAACGGTATGACCTATGAACAAATTGAGGTTATGACCGAATTAAGCCTTGAAGAAATAAAAAAAATAGAAGCAGAACATAAAGGTTAAAATTACTTTCAAGATAACGTTTCTATGATTTTAGTTTTTACTTTTAAGACGATAATAGGTCTTCATTTATGACGCATAATAATATCCAAAACTTATACGGTTTGATCGGTTACCCACTCTCCCATTCTTTTTCTAAAAAATATTTTAATAATAAATTTAAAAAAGAAAACATACCTGACTCCGCTTACGATCTATTTCCTTTAGATTCCATTGACATTTTTCCAACTTTACTTTCTCAACATTCTAATTTTAAAGGCATCAATGTGACAATTCCATACAAAGAAGCCGTTTTGCCTTATTTGGATGAGATAGATGAAGCAGCACAAGAAATGGGTGCGGTGAATACCATAAAAATAGTGGATGGAAAACTGCATGGTTTTAATACCGATTGTTATGGTTTTGAAATATCTTTAAAACAATTATTACAAGCTAACATCAACTATAAAGCACTTGTTTTTGGAACAGGAGGTGCAGCCAAAGCTATCCAATATGTCCTTAAAAAATTAGACATTCCATTTCAGATGGTTTCGCGTCGGAAACAAATAAATATGATAACATATTCGGACATTGATGAATCCGTTTTATCAGAATATTTATTGTTGATTAATACAACTCCACTTGGTATGTCCCCCAATGTTGATACTGCGCCAGAAATTCCTTATGATGTCATTTCTCCAAAACATATTTTATATGATTTGGTGTATAATCCTGAAAAAACACTATTTTTGAAACATGGTGAACAACGGCAAGCACAAACTAAAAATGGTTTAGAAATGTTACACCTACAAGCTGAAAAAGCTTGGGAAATTTGGAATAATCCGTTACCTTAAAATTGTAATACCACTTCACATGAGTGATACGAAGTCCATACCTGTCGATTTTTCTAATACTAAAGTTGCATTCGCTAGCAAATCTGATTCGGAATTAAAAAAAGCCTCTTGGTTATTTGCCACTATGAACCAAAACTGGCTGGTACAGGTTGGATCAAAACTAAGTCTGGCGGCTATCAAAATGCGATTGCCTTTAGTAGAAACGATTGTTAAAAGCACCATTTTTGAGCAGTTTTGTGGTGGAACAACCCTCCTAGAATCTGAGGAATCTATTGCTAAGTTGTATGAATCTAAAGTCCAAACGATATTGGATTATGGTGCTGAAGCAAAGGATACTGAGCAAGATTTCAATCAAACGATGAATGAAAATATGCGGGCCATTGATTTTGCGATGACCAATGCGAGTTCGCCTGTAGTCGTTTCCAAAATTTCAGGACTAACGCATTTCGATCTTTTACAAAAGATTCAAAATTCAGATACGCTTTCTAAAGAAGATGTACGTTCCTACAGAAATTTATTGAAACGCATAGATGCCATTTGCCATCGAGCTTCTGAAAAAGGAGTAGGAATTTTTATTGATGCGGAAGAAAGTTGGATTCAAGACGCCATAGATCATGTCGTTTATTTGATGATGCGTCGCTATAACAAAGAAAAAGTAGTGGTTTATAATACTTTTCAGATGTATCGACATGATCGGTTGCAATTTTTAATTGACTCCTTTAATAAAGCACAAAAAGAAGGCTATCTTTTGGGTGTCAAATTAGTGCGTGGAGCATATATGGAAAAGGAACGAGCTCGAGCCGAAAAAATGGGTTATCCATCGCCTATTCAACCTAGTAAAGCAGCTACAGACGATGCCTACAATACAGCTTTAAAGTTTTGTCTGGATAACTACAAGCAAATAGGGTTTTGTAATGCGACTCATAATGCAGAAAGCTCTATGTTACTCGCAAAACTAATTGCTGAAAAAAATATTCCAAAAGATCATCCCCATTTAAATTTCTGTCAATTATATGGAATGAGTGATAATATTTCATTTAATCTAGCGGATGCTGGCTATAATGTAGCGAAGTACATGCCTTATGGTGCTGTCCGAGAAGTGATTCCGTACCTGATTCGTCGAGCGCAGGAAAATTCGTCTGTTTCAGGTGATATGAGCCGTGAATATGATATGATTAACAAGGAAATGGAACGTAGAAATTTGAATTAATGGTGTTGAAAATTTGCAACAAAAAACGCCTCGTAAAAAGAATTTTGCGAAGCGTTTTTTATTTATTTCTTCTTCAGGCTAAAGCCTAAACTACATTAATACCTCAAAATAGAACCATCTTCCGCCGTCAAAGTTAAGGTTTCTCCTTTGCCGTCTTCTACTCGACCTATGATCTGTGCATCAATATTAAATGACTTTGAAATATCAATAATCGCTTGGGCATCTGCCTCATTTAAGTACACTTCCAAACGATGTCCCATATTAAAAACCTGATACATTTCTTTATACGACACACCTGATTCTTGTTGGATCATTTTGAATAATGGTGGAACAGGTAATAAATTATCTTTAATAATATGTTTATTATTAACAAATTTCAACACCTTGGTCTGTGCGCCACCTGTACAGTGAATCATTCCATTAATTTTGGGTTGCATTTCATCCAACATCCGTTTAATGACAGGCATATATGTACGTGTTGGTGACAAAACCAATGCACCTGCATTCATCTTTTTCCCGTTTCCAATATCTACTTTATCCTGCAAGTGGCGCATGCCTACATAGACAAATTCTTCTGGAGTATGATGGTCATAACTATCAGGATAATCTCGAGCATAGTCAAAATTAAATACATCGTGACGAGCAGAGGTCAATCCGTTACTGCCCATTCCACCATTATAGGTATCCTCATAAGTTGATTGACCATAAGACGCTAAACCAACGATTACATCGCCGTGTTGGATGTCGTTTTTGATAACTTGTGAACGTTTCATTCGGGCGAAAGCCGTATAACCTACGTCGACCGTTCGGACAATATCGCCCACATCTGCCGTTTCTCCACCTGATAGATGGACATTGATTCCGTGTTGTTTTAGCATGTCGGTAAACTCAACCGCACCATTGATAAGTGTGCTAATAACTTCACCCGTGATCAAGTTTTTATTACGTCCAATAGTGGAAGACAACAAAATATCATCTATACAACCGACACACGCCATATCATCTAAGTTCATCACAATCGAATCCTGAACAATGCCTTTCCAAACATCCAAGTCGCCTGTTTCTTTCCAATACATGTACGCCAAACTGGTTTTTGTTCCAGCCGTGTCAGCGTGCATTAAATTACAATATTCAGGATCACCAGCTGCAATATCAGGCATAATTTTACAAAAGGCATTGGGATATAAACCTTTATCTAGGTCTTTGATGGCAGCGTGTACTTCATCTTTGGTGGCAGAAACGCCACGCATATCGTATCGTAATTTGTCGGACATAATATCTTTTGATTTTGAAACACAAAGATAAAATTAATTCGGAAGGGCGTATAGCTAGCTAATCTTTCTTTTTGGGAAAGTATAAATATTATAATAAATGAGATCTATTTAAAACAACTTCACTTGATTATTCACCCGTTCTTCTTTAACGATAGGTTTTAAATGTTCGTAGAAAGCGGCAGGAAGCATGCGTTTGGTTACTCGTAAACGATGGGTATATTTTCCAAGATCTGCATTGAAAATCCCGTAATGATCTATTTTATCAATACGCACTTGTCCTGATGCGTGAATAATTTGTTGGTCTTCACAAAGGATTCCTACGTGTGTGATACGACCTGCTTTATTTTCAAAAAAAGCTAAGTCACCTGCTTTCGCTTGCTCTACAAAATCTATTAATTCACCTTCCATCACTTGTTCAGCAGCATCTCTTGGTAGTTGGTAGCCTACCATTTTATAGACATTTTGGGTAAAACCAGAACAATCAATACCGAGTGGAGAGCGACCGCCCCATAAATAAGGCGCGTATAAATATTTACGAGCAATTTTTTGAAGCAATTCCATGGATGGTTTAAGATCGTTTGGAAAAACGGCTTGACCAGTAAATTGATAGCTATTTTCCTGCAACGTCAGCCGCATACCATCGAAGTGTGGTAAACGAGACCCGACTGTGATTGGAATATAATGATCCTTCCCAATAATCGGTTGAACGAGTTCTAAACAATAAGCAAAATTTGAATGGTATTGTTCCGCCTCTGACGGGGTAATTAAAATGACTTGTTTTTCATCAATCCAACCCAAATAATTATCCCAAGTACAACGAGTATACCACCAAGATCCTTTACGTTCAATCACTTCTACAACTTCACCAAATAGCAACTGCGTAACTAATTCACTTTTATCGGAATTAGAAGCTCGAACAGGCACAACACTCAAATGACAAATGGCGAAATACATTTATAGATTTTGTAGTCGAAAACAATTATTTTAAAGATAAACGGTTCAATTATTGAACCACATCTTTGAATCGTTAACAATAGAAAGCAAAATACTAAATAAGTTTTAAAGTCCGTTGTGAAATGGTACTTTTGCAATCATTTTTATGAATATTTTTTGACCAACGTATTTGTATCTTCAAATGAGCAACTAATTTTGTCTTATATACGTTTTTGTTTCCATAAAGAACATGTTAATCAGAACTGATGAATAAATTTTTGAGTATCCTTTTTTTTATATTTTTGTCTGTAACTGGCTTTGCTCAGGACAAACATTTTACACAATTTTATGCCTCTCCACTCACACTCAACCCTGCTTTAACGGGTGCTTTCGATGGAAAATATCGAATTGGAGGTATTTACAGAGATCAGTGGCGTGGAGCTCTTGAAAATCCTTATCAGACTTTTTCAACTTCTATGGAAGTGAAGTTTGACCTGAATCAAGTTTTCAAATCACAGTACAAGGATCAGGTTGCTGTAGGTTTGATGTTCTTTTCAGATAAAATCAATCTTATCAATTTCAATACGACTCAAATTGCGCTTTCAGGAGCATATCACAAAGCTCTTGATCGAAATAGCAAACAATATTTGACACTTGGATTTCAAGGAGCTTTATCGCAACGAAATGTGAATTATAATAATTTTACATTTGAAGATCAGTTTAATGGATTAAGTGGTTATACCTTTGAAACGGGTGAAGATTTACCACCTAATAATTTTGCCTTTACGGATTTATCATTGGGTTTGAATTACACGGTTTCTCCGAATAAAAACTTTTCGCTTTTTGTTGGTGGTGCGGTTCATCATGTAACTAGACCAGAATTATCTTTTTATTTTAATGATGAGAATATTACAGATGTAGCAAGTAATAAATTATATCAAAAATATTCTCTTCAAAGTAGTGCTACCATTAAATTTAATGACCAATTTTCTTTGATTCCACGGGCATTGGTTGCCTTTCAAGGGCCACATTTTGAAATGAATGTTGGAACAAATATTCGAGTATCAGTGAGTGAATATAGTGGAACAGCTCTTCAGTTTGGTAGTTGGGTTCGTCCTGTGGGCAACGAAGATGATTCTGTTACATTGGATGCGCTTGTGTTTTTAATTGGCTTTGAACACAATGGTATGTTGTTGGGACTGAGTTATGATCTTAATTTAGATGATTTGGCTAATTATCAACAAGGGCAAAATTCATTTGAAATATCGTTAGCATATATCGGTGAATATGATAGCGAATCTATTTTGTGTCCGAAATTCTAGTTTAATTGACTGTATAATTGTATAAAAAATCCCTTTGAAATGTCTTTTTCAAAGGGATTTTTTGTCGGTCTATTTGAAATCATTACTTTAGCTACTTCTATAAAACAATCTTCTTATTGATAAATATAGACCTACTATGATGCTAGATTATATTGATAATTATAATGGTTATGGAGAACATATTGTACGTTTATATGACTTTGATCGTCACCAAGCTCGTCTTTTCCAAACAGCTCTCCAACATTTTATTGATACTAAAAGTCCTTATTTAGAAGTCGCGGCACTAGAGTTTGTTCAAGCACGTAATTGTGTATTGGTATTGCGTATTTCGGATGAAGATTTGGGTATTTCAACCCCAGATAAAGTACTATTTTTTTGTGATTTGACGATTGAACGTTACCAAAAAATGATACAAAAGATAGAACCTTTTTGCCAAAAAGAAAAAAAAGGCTTTCAATGGTTATACGATGATTTAGATGTGTTTACGGATTTTTTGTTTTCGCCGTCGGC
>JAHDFQ010000212.1 GCA_020628085.1 Saprospiraceae bacterium | reverse complement strand
CAAGTGGTGGAGAAAAGCCAGTTTCGATACACGCGATTATATACCGAGCAAGCGGAAGCTGAGATATTGTTGGTGGGCAACTCACGAGGATTGATGTTTTACCAACCGCATATAGAGGAAATTACGGGTAAATCTACGTTTAATGTCTGTTACAATGGAATGCCGATTAACTTGGCGACGGTTTTGGTGCAAGATTACTTTGATTTGTATGAAGCCCCAGAACATTTGATTTTGGATATTACAATGTGTGATCGACGAAACAATGGTTTATTGGCGGGGTTTAGTACCTATGCACCATATTCAGAGCGACTAGAACATTTGATTTTAGATACCATTCCGAAAGTAGGTTATGGTGGAAAAGTGTCGAATTTATATAGATATAATAGCGAGGTATTTCAGCGGTCATTAGCCTATTTGAATAAATCGGATGAGTTTTGGACGAATGATCGAGTGATGAATGACTTTTTGGTGGAGGATGCAGCAAATTTAGAGGAGTATAATATTACGTTTGAAGATTCTTTTTTGGAAGAATTGAAAACAATAAAGGATTTATGCCAACAGAATAAAACGAATCTACATTTTGTGGTAAACCCATATTATCCAGCTTTTGCAGAAAAAATGATGAATTTGGATAGTATTAATCAAGTCATCGAGCGAGAAGTAGGTGTAGAAGTCCATGATTATCGAGATTTCCTGACTGATCGTACCAAGTTTAGTGATTACCAGCATACCAATACGAATGGGTCTGTCGAATATCTTAATCAACTTCAAAAAGATGGAATTTTGCCTTTAAAACAGTAAAAAATAATTAGTATTTTTAATAAATAAAGTGTAATTTTGCACTTCATAAAATGAAAATGGAAGTTTTTAGCGTTTTAAGGAACGATTTTAATCAATTTCTTGTTCTATTTATGTAACGTCAGTATAAATTTCTGGCAATTTTTAAAATATTAAAATTATTTACTGAAATACATTATATGATTATTATCGAAAGAAAAGATGGGGAAACCATCGACAGAGTATTAAAAAAATACAAATCTAAACACCGTCGTATCAAGCTAATTAGAGAATTACGATCTAGAAAATACTTCACGAAACCGTCCGTAGAAAGAAGAGAAGAAGTAGCAAAAGCGGTTTATATCAAAAATAAATATGGAGATCAATAGACTATACATAATCGTATAGTTTATTGCAGTATATATTACACTTTAACTTTATCTGTCCACAGATAGATAAAGTATTATATTGTGTTACCTATAAAAATAGGCTTTCAGTTAAACTACTGGAAGCCTATTTTTTTTCCTTTTTTGATGCTCAATGCAACCTTTTAGGTGTTCAGAGGTCTCATTAATGTAAACTAACCAACAATTACTTCTTTTATAAAGATAAATGTGTACTAAAATCAGTTTTCATACGTCTAACCTATAGAAATACAAATACAACATTATGCGAAAGCATAATTTTAAGATCATACTAATCAATTTTGTTGAAGTGCCTACCACTGTTCTCAGGGTAGGCACTTTTTGATTGGAGTATCAAAATGAAAAGTTATCGTTTTCGTCGCCGCTTTTTCCAAGGTGCATTCTTTTGCCAATCGCCAGCCATAATACAGCCATAAGGTAAAACCTCATCAATGACCGTTCCTAAACCAAAATCCGTCATTTGTTCTCGAACGGTTTGTGCATTCTTATAAGCAGAGGGCAACTCCGTAATATCAATTTCTTTAGAGAAAAATCGAACATCTAAACCTTGCGTTTCTTGTTTGAAGATTGCTTCATCCTTGAATTCAGCTTTGCTTTTTCGATGTGCCGTTCGGCTCATATTCCGTCCAGCACCGTGAGGGGCAAACCCTAAATTTGTGTCCGTTGTTTCACCTTCTACAATCAAAATGGGTTCTGCCATATTGAGCGGAATCAAACGGGGACCGGTAATGTCAGGCATAAATTTAGGATCAAGTGGCGTTGCTCCTTTAGCATGATAAAATAAATTATCGTCTTTAAATACAAAATTGTGTTCATTCCAATATCGATCTTGTAGCTCTACAGCCAACCGCTTATAAGTTGTATCATGAATCACTTCATGGTTAAGTTTTGTCCATTTCCGAATGATCTGCAAGGCTTCCCAATAGGCTTTCCCTTCTTCGGTATCAAAAGGAATCCAAGCATTTTGTTTGAGGGTTTCAGCAGAAATTGTTTGACGAAATTTCTCTGCCATTTTCATTCCTTTTCGATATAAATGCGCTCCAAATCCACGTGATCCATGATGTGTAACGAGCATAGTATTTCCCGTTTTTTTAGATGTTCCAACATATAAAAAATGATTTCCATCACCCTGTGTACCCAAATGTTTGCGAGCAACAGACTCCGATTTTTGGTCATTCAAAAATGGATTTGCTTTCATTTCTTCCAATAGTTCCTTTGGAAAACGAAACTGGTCATCTCGTTCTCGTCCACCTGGACCAAAATGGGTGATAGAATGCGCCATATCCAATACATCTTTGGGTTTGGTCTGACCAAAATCAGTCAACATGACAGAACAACAAATATCTGCACTGTGCATACCTGGATGAATGGCGTTTTTAGCTACAACCACACCACCTACAGGAATCGTCCCAATAGCACCTGTGGGACAAGCATCAGGCATGATAGCACCACCAACAATGGTTGGAGTTTTCATCAATCTTTCCATAGATTGAATGACGGTGTCTACATTTTCTTGCTCTAGTTCATTCTCGGCGCTGATATTAATTTGTAATGGTGCAATTTCGTCCAATAAATCAATCATTGGTGGCGGTTTGATACTTTCCATGTAGGCAATTAAAGCATCACCTTCTAGGCGACGTTCATTGATTTCATAGAGAGCTTTCTTGAACCATTTCCCTTCTTTGTACCCAAGATCAATTAATGTCTTTCCTGTAATTTTCATAATGTAATAGTTTTACCTTTAAAATCGGTGCAACAACCGCCTTTCAAAACCTCCACAAAATCATAAAAATTTTCCCTGAATATTCAGGATTAATATTTTACAATTTTGTGGAGGTTGGCGTTATTGCACAAGCGATTTAATAAAGGCGTAATTAATTTACGATGTTGTAAACCATGGAAACCATGGATTTAGTTCCGATTTTTAAATATGTATATCTTTTTTTATATCTGGTACAAAGAAAAGAGAGGAGTACGCAAGGATTTTTCGTAGTAAAAAATTAATTTAAAAAACCGTATTAAAGCCTTTAGATTATTAAGTTGATCCTTGCTTCGGAAAAGACTTTTATAAAGTTAGTTTTTTATACACTTTCTTTTGGGTACTGAATATCTACGCAAAACAATTGCGTAGATAAATGATACCTTTGAAATATTATTTCAGTATAGAAATTAACTCATCATGGCACTCAATAAAAATGCACTCATTCGGTATAAAACGATTGATAAATGTTTACAAAATATCTATCGAAAATGGACGTTGAACGACTTAATTGCAGCTTGTTCGGATGCTTTACATGAATACGAAGGTCGGGATGTGAACGTGAGCAAACGTACCGTTCAGTTGGACATTCAAATGATGCGAAGTGATAAACTTGGGTATAATGCACCAATAGTGGTGTATGATCGCAAGCATTACAAATATGATGATCCAAACTTTTCCATCACCGATATTCCCTTGAATGAAACAGATATGAATATTTTATCTGAAACAGTGGAAATGCTCAAGCAGTTTAAGGATTTCTCCTTATTTTCGGAGTTAGGTGGTATTATTCAGCGGTTAGAGGACAAGGTATATACCGAAAAAACACATCGGTCTGCCATTATTCATTTGGAAAAAAATGAAGATCTGAAAGGATTGAAATATTTGGATGTATTGTATCAAACCATTTTAAAAAAGATCGTCATTAAGATGGAATATCAATCTTTTAAAGCTAGAGAAGTAGGTTCGTTTTTGTTCCATCCGTTTATTTTAAAAGAATTTAATAATCGTTGGTTTGTGGTTGGTGCAAGGCACGAAGATAATCGGATAATGAATTTAGCATTAGATCGTATTATCAATATTGAGTATGATTTGTCAGTTCCCTATAACGATCAAGGTTTTGAAGCAGATAATTATTATAAGCACACTTATGGTGTGACGGTTCTGACCCGAAAACAATTGTATGACATACATCTAAAAGTGGACAGTAAAACTGCGCCGTATGTGTTAACTAAACCATTTCATCATTCTCAACAATTGTTAGAGACCTATGAGGATCGAAGTATTTTAATACAAATAAGAGTACACGGTAATTTTGAAATAGAGCGATTAATACTAGGTTATGGAGCGTCAATTGAGGTGATACAACCTCGTATTATGCGAAATAGAATTAAGCGAATTTTTAAAGAAGCAATAAAATTATATGAATAGGTATTAATTCTTAACAGCAGAAGAATCCGTTTGATGCTGCTTTTTTTGATACGTCTGTATTTCTGTTTCAAGTAGTAAATGTTGTTCTTTAGACAGTTCTACTAAAGGTAATCGAACATTTTTTCGGCACAAACCTAGTGTTTCACAAGCCGCTTTTACACCAACAGGATTTCCTTCAATGTACAATAATGGGTGAATATCCCAAAGCGCATTATTGATTTGCTGCGCCTTAGAAAGATTACCATTCAAAATAGCCTTAGTTAAAGATGACCATGCTTTAGGAAAAGCATTTCCGATAACAGATATGATACCATCACCGCCGCAGGCCATCAAAGCGAGCGCTGTTGGATCATCTCCAGAAAGTACCAAAAAATCTTTTGGTGTATGTTTTATCAAGGAAGATGCTTGAGTAATATCTCCACTAGCCTCTTTTATAGCTATAAATTTATCATTAGCATTGGCTAATCTGACAATGGTACTTGGTTCGATATTGGAACCTGTCCGACTCGGAACATTATAAATAATAATTGGAAGGGGAGAAGCGGCTGCTACTCGGATATAATGTTGGTAAATACCTTCTTGTGTAGGTTTGTTGTAGGATGGTGAACTGGACAGAATAGCATCGAAGCCATTTAAGTTTGCATTGTGCAGTTTTTGAACCAGTTTAGCGGTGTTATTGTGACCAAAACAACCTGCAACGAGTGGGACTCTTTTTTGAGTAATTTTAACCGTAAAGTCTAATACGGATTGACATTCAGCACTATTTAAAGTAATGGCTTCACCCGTTGTTCCAAGAGAAACAATATAGTCTATGCCTCCATCAATAACGTGATTAATCATTCGTTCTAATGCAGGAAAATCAATATTATTTTGTGTATCGAAAGGAGTAATCAGGGCGACACCTGTTCCTTTAAATAGTTGTTCTCTCATACGTTTCACAATTCATCTTCGCTAATATTTGCTCAACCTGTTGGATATAATATTTAAAATCGTTTACTTTTTTTTCTGCGTTAATCATCAAATCAAAACAGTATGTCTTGTTGAGTTGATTACCGATTCGGCACTTTGCCATAGAACTTGCACTAATATATTCTAAACCAAGATTTTCTGACTGAAAGAAGCAAATTAGAATATCAAATGGTTGTTGAATAAACTGCTGAACGACTTCTCCTTTTGGAATATAATTAAATCCAATTTGCTTGACGTGGTAAAAAGGGTAGGGGAGATCTACAGTTTCCTCTTTTGGTCGTTTGGCGAAAGCCAATATATCTACTCGTATACCTTTCTTTTCCAACTTTTTTGCATACGCTAAAACAGGATCACTTGCAGTCAATGTAGCATCAAATAGAATGCCGATATGTTTAGATTTATCTATAGAAGTAGATACACGATTTTTCTGGCTTCCAACTACTTTTTCTAGTTGTTTGCCATACAAATATCTTTTAAATTGCGTTAGATAATTCATAGTATATCATTCCAGTTGATTCGAGCAACTTTAAATTATTTTGCTACGGCATTTTCATTAACTGCAACACTTCTCACATCATATTCACCAATACTATTGTATTTATCAATTCTAGCATTGATACGATCTTCAACACTCATTTCCACCAAAGGAGCTAATTCCTTTTTTATATGTCGTTTCAATGATTTGACCATGTCCATCGGAGCTGTATGTGCACCACCGAGTGGTTCTTTTAATATTCCGTCAATCAAGCCAAAACCATGCATGTGTTCGGGTGTCAATTTCAAGGCCTCGGCAGCCTTTTCTTTATAGTCCCAACTTCTCCATAATATAGACGAGCAAGATTCAGGTGAAATCACAGAATACCACGTATTTTCCATCATAAATATCTTATCTCCCAGACCAATTCCGATAGCACCACCAGATGCACCTTCACCAATAACATAGCATAGGATTGGTACTTTTAATTGCGCCATTTCGATCAAGTTTCGAGCAATCGCTTCTGCCTGACCTCGTTCTTCTGCCTCAATACCAGGATAAGCACCAGGTGTATCAATCAAACAGACCACAGGATAGTTAAATCGCTCAGCTAGTTTCATTAAACGCAGTGCTTTTCGATAACCCTCAGGGTTGGCCATACCAAAGTTTCGGTACTGTCGCATCTTGGTGTTCACACCTTTTTGATGCCCCATAATAACAACTGTCTGACCATCAATATTTCCAATACCACCTACAATTGCTTTATCGTCATTGAAATAGCGATCTCCGTGTAGTTCCACGAATTTTTTACACATGTTTTCAATATAGTATAGGCAATAGGGACGTTCAGGATGTCTTGAAAGTTGTACTTTCTGCCAACCTGTGAGTGAGCTATAAATTTCTTTGCGAGTTTGTTTAATCTTGTCTTCTAGTTCACTAACCATTTGGGATACATCAATATCTCCATCTTCTCCTACCTGTTTGATCTTCTCTAATTTTTCATAGAGACTTTCTAGAGGCTTTTCAAATTCTAAAAAAACCATAAACTATCGTTTTAAGTGTAGTTAGTAACGAAAATACGTCAACACAACTACTAGTACTGTTTATTTAAGCTATCAAATTTATATTTGGGGTTAATTTCATGTAATAAATAGCAAATTCATATTTA
>JAHDFQ010000211.1 GCA_020628085.1 Saprospiraceae bacterium | reverse complement strand
ATTTTGATCTCTTTCGGGAAAATTTTCTGCCCGTTTTTTCCCCTAGAACTACTTACAAGTCACTTCAAGTGTATCTTGTAGCCAAGACATCGTTAACCTTAATTTAGAATATTACCCTCGACCAAACAACCCGTCCATGCCTGGAGGTAAAATATCTTGAATGAGTTTTTGAGAAGCTTCGGCTTCTTTACCAGCAGCCATTTCCAAAACTCTATTCATAGCTACCATCATTAGGTCTTCTAATTCCTCATGATCGGTTAGATCAATTTTAGAAGGGTCGATAGCAATATTCGTAATTTTTCTGTTTGCATTTGACGTAACTGTAATGGCTCCGTCACCTGCCTCTGCTTCAACGCTAATCGCTTCAAGTTGTTGCTTCAAAGCCTCTTGTTGGGCTTCCATATTACCAAACATATCTCCAAACATAATGTAAAATGTGTTTTATTTGATGCTTAAACGAACAAAATGCCGTTCTCGTTTATTTGTGATTTCTTATTTTTCAAAAGAAGCGCAAAGATAATCGCTTTTTGTAAGATTATTCGTCCGATCAAGGTTATTTTCTTCATAAGTATAACAGTTATTTTCTGCCAATTCAACAGGAAACTGTTCATACAAATGTTTGATTTCAAAATGGCTCAATGCCTTATCATATACACGTAATTCATCTATCACACCATTGAATCGTCGCGTTCCTCCATTCCATACACAAGGACTATTCCCAAATGACAACAGGGCTTCATTAGCAATATCCACACCGCTACAACGACGACTTTCTTGACGGAATTGTCCATTTATGTAAGTATATGCGTGGATTCCTTTGCGAACTAAAGCAAAATGAAACCAGCCAGCTTCCTCCATTTCTGGTGATAGATCGGGAAAATACTTGTTTTCAGTCTCGTAAAAGTCTGTCGTTACCTCATTCATTTGTTGATTATATTGAATATCTAACATATTGAGTTCTTCACAAGCGGCTCGTTTAGAAATCATACTTTGCTTAAAAATAGATGTTCCAATGGGTCGAACATAAAAACTGAGGGTAAAGTCAGTCGTATTGAAATATTGGTTTACTCTACCATCGAATTGAATATAATCTTGATCTCCGTGTAGCATTAGTCCGTTGCCATCCACACCACATTGGCATGTGATTTTTCCAAACAATTGACCATCTGATCCGCCATCTGTTAGGTCTTTTGCTGTACAATCATCGAATGAATAATAGGCGATTAAACCATTGTTCGGAATACGATCATTAGATATAAATCCCATGAATATCCATATACTTACCAATAACATTACACTACGAAACCCTTTCATACTATGTATTTTTAGATACTAATACCGACTTGATTTATTCGTTTTGTAAATATTTTGAATGTATCATATACGGCATTATTGTTTAAGGTATGATTTATGAAATCACCTATATAAAAAGTATAAATATCGGTTTATGTTCAACGAAGAAATAATTCATCCAATAGTAATATAGACTATTAATGAAACGTGTTCAATAAACGAGGAATAAATTTTAGAAAAGTAGCGTAATTAAATAGGATTTCCTATTACAGAAGGACAGATTCAATATTGTTAATCAAGAAAAAGACATAAAAAAAGAGTAACAAGACGCCTTCCCAGCGGGTAATCTTTTTATTATTAGAAGCCAAACCAAAAAGAATAGTCATCGCAATCATAAAAGGAATTCCAAAAGTCACGATATTATTGCTGATTGCAATTGGCCCGAACAAACTAGCGATTCCAGTCACTACATACGTGTTGAAAATATTAGAACCCAATACATTTCCGACGGCTATAGACGTTTTTCCTTTTTTTGCTGCATTTAAACTAACAATCGCTTCGGGTAAAGATGTTCCAATAGCCACGACTGTTAAGGCGATAATCTCGGTAGGAACACCTGCCATAGCAGATAATTCTGACATCGCATAAATAGTATAATCTGCACTTAATGATACCAATATACCACCTACAATTAGCCACATGTAGGTAATCCAATTTACAGACGGTCGATTATCTTTATCATCATCGGTGCTATTAAAAGAATAGGAAAGAAAAATTACAATTCCAGCTAGCAAAATAAATGATTCTGCCATTGTAATCTGCTGATCTTGACATATAAAGTAAAGGATAAAAGCGGATCCCCACAAAAAAGGCATGTCTACATGCCAGATATTATATTCTAAATCAATTTGCTTAACGACAACAGCTACTAGCCCCAAAACCATGGCAATATTGGTGATATTTGACCCCACTACATTTCCTAAAACAACATCGGAATTTCCATTGAGGACACCTGCAACAGAAGTGGCCAGCTCAGGTAAGGATGTTCCAAAGGCAACAATAGTTACACCAATAATAAATGGAGATATTCCGAAAGACAAACCAATAGATTCTGCGCTATCTATGAATTTATCAGAGGCAAATAATAAAACGGCTAAACTAATTATAAATAAACCTATATATAATAGTACATCCAAAATAAATCATATTTTTCTAATCATTAGGGTAAATCTTCGCAAATGTACATTAAAATTCCAATCAAAGAACACCCGAATTTTACTTTTTATTCCTAAAACCTCAATAGCTTTCAAAAGAACTGTATTTTGCGCTTTTAAAATTATCAATAATCACATTTGCACTTACAAAAAAACCACAAAGTACTCATAGTTCGTTTTAGCTCGATTGGCGATATTGTACTAACGAGTCCTGTTGTTCGATGTATCAAGGAACAAGCAGGCGCATCGGTACATTTTATCACTAAAAAAAGCTACAAATCGGTTGTTGATGCCAATCCAAATATTGATCGAGTATATTCTTTTGAAAAAAAGATAGAGGAGATACTTCCATTACTGAAAGCAGAAAAATATGATTGTATTATTGATCTGCACAAAAATATTCGCTCCCTTAAATTGCGACAACTATTGGGTGTCAAAACTTTATCTTTTAATAAAATTAACATACAGAAATGGCTAGCTGTTCAATTCAAAATAAATGTACTACCTGATATTCATATTGTAGATCGGTATTTAAAAACAGTAGAATCACTTGGCATAAAAAACGATTTTAAAGGTCTCGACTTTTTTATATCTTCTGAAAATCAACTACCGTTGCAGCATTGGACAAAAGGTTCGGGTCATATAAAGAACTATATCGTTTTTGCCATTGGTGCAGCACATACTACAAAACGGTTGCCGATTCAGAAAATGATGGACTTAATTGGACAATTGAAAACATACACGGTTGTTCTGATCGGTGGTTCAACAGAACGAGTCAATGGATCAATTATTCATAAAACCTATCCAAATCATACGATTAATCTTTGTGGAACACTAAACATTCAACAATCCGCCTATATTATTCAAAAAGCTGCTTTAGTTTTGACACATGATACGGGCATGATGCACATAGCAGCGGCATTTCAAAAACCAATTGTATCCATTTGGGGTAACACAATTCCTGAGTTTGGGATGTATCCTTATGACCCAAAAGGCGTACACCAAAATGTGTCCATCGAAGTAAAAGCGTTAAAATGCCGCCCTTGTTCGAAGATTGGATACCAAGAATGCCCAAAAAAGCATTTTAATTGTATGCAACAGATCAATACGACTGAAATAGTAGCTGCTATCCACACATTATTGAAAAAGTAACAGCAATTCTTTTAGATACCGTGAAAGAACATGGATACGTTTGAAAAAAAAATCTTATATTTCGGTTTTAATTATTTGTTCTATTTTTTTTAAGTACTTTATAGAAATTTAACTGCCTTAAACAGCCATTATGAAGTTAAAATGTACACTTCTTTTTAGTATTTGTTTGATGATGATCGCCAGTTTAAAGGCTCAAGATCGTCATTTTACATTATATAATTTTTCTCCCATTATCTTAAACCCCGCCCAAACAGGTTCTTTTAATGGAACACTTCGCATTGGTGGAATTCATAGGTCACAGGGTTTAAACACGAATGACATTGCGAACAACTTTGACTATAATTCTCAGTCTTTTTATGCTGATGCACCTATTATTACGGTGAGAAAAAGAGATTGGGTTAGTGCAGGTCTTGATTTTTATCAGGATAAAGCGGGATCATTAGATTATGGTGATACTTGGTTTAAATTGGCTGGGGCCTATCATTTATCGCTAGATAAAAAGCAGAAGTCTATTTTATCTCTTGGTGTTAAATGGGGAACCGTTACTCGTTCCTTTAATCCAGGTAATTCTGTATCGCAGGACAATATGTTAGATCCAGGATTGCTATCACAAGGTGAGACAAGAACTCGTTTTCAAGATTATGGTGCAGGATTACTATTAAAAAATAGTACCAATGACGATTTAAAATTTGAGTTGGGTATTGCAGCCGATCACGTGACCACCCCTGGTGATAATAGAAAAGATCGCCAAAGGAGAAATACTACACAACCCAATCCAAACCCAAACCCAAATAATGCAGCTGGCGATGGAGTCAATTTCATAGGGCAAGATTCGCTTGGAAATGTTAGGTTAGTCTCACTTCCTTTTAACTGGACAGGTCATGGTAAATTTGATATTCAAATCAATAAAGAATTTTCTATTGCTCCATCGTTTTTAATACAGACAACTAGGGGTACACGACCAGAAGTCGTACTACAAGCACCTGTTGGGTTTACATTCAATCAAGAACGCAATCAAAAATTAATTTTTGGTTTGGGATACCGTTTGGGTGATGCCTTGCAATTTTTAGCAGGTTATGAAGTAAAAGATGTCCGTTTTGCACTCAGTTATGATTTAACGACTTCTTCTAAGCGACAGATTTCATCGGGTGGTTTCGAGATAGCAGCTTCTTATATTATAAAAGTGTACAAGCAACCGAAGATAGAACCAGCGATTTTATGTCCTAATTTCTAAAGTACAACAGTCTTTAGGCTGTTAAAAAAGTGAACGTCTTGACAGGCTAAAGCCTATCTTACAACGTTTTTTATGATAAACTAATTTTAATAAGAACGAATCTCATAGTATTATGAAATCAACATATATATATACTCTGTTTTTATTTATTCTCTGTGCTACCATTAGTCAAGCACAACCACTCAATAAAGCAACAACGCTTTCTCTGATTCAAGCTGGTGACGAGGCTTATGAGGCGGAAGATTATTATAATGCAGTTACCAAGTATAAAGAAGCCTACGAAGAAGATAACAGTGTGTATTTAGCACATCGAATTGCGGTGAGTTCTTTTAAATTAAAGGACTACATCCGTGCAGAACGTTATTATTCTCGTCTGATTAAAAAAGATCGTAAGAAAAAGAAGTATATCAAAGATGTTCGTTATGAATATGCGCAGTCATTAAAAATGAACGAAAAATATGATGAAGCTATTGAGCAATACAAACTGGTCATAGAAGAAACGGAGGATCAGAAAATGAAGGATTTAGCACAATTGGGTATTGATGGGGCTGATTTGGCAAAAGATTTAGTGGAAACACTCGGTCTAAAAGTAAAACATGGTGGTAAAAACATCAATTCTAAAACATCAGAATATGCTCCGATTTATGATAATACAGGCGAAACGATGTATTTCTCTGCAATGGAAGCCGATGATGTTGTCATTTTGGATGGAACAGAGGAAGATTATTTTATGAAAATCTTTCAAGCCAAAAAGAAAGGCGAGAAATGGGGTAAGCCAGAAGTTTTAAACTATCTAATTAATCGAGAAGATTACCATACTGGAAACCCCGCCCTTTCACCAGACGGACAACGCATGTATTTTACACGAGCGCAATTGGACGGAAATTATGTAACAGAAAGTAAAATTTATGTCTCTACGAATGGTGCTGATGGTTGGGGTGCAGCTAATGAATTAGTTGGTATCAACGGAGACTACTTATCGAAACACCCTATCGTTGGAGAATTATTTGGACGTGAAGTTATTTATTTCACCTCTGACATGGACGGTGGATATGGTGGAGATGATATTTACTATGCAACTCGAAAAGGAGATGGTGTGTATGCTGATCCCGTCAATTTGGGGCCAAAGATCAATACCTCTGGTGATGAAGCAACACCTTTTTATTTTGATGGAGAATTATATTTTAGTTCAACGGGACATCCTGGAATTGGAGGTTTTGATATATTCAAATCGACTTGGGACGGTACAGGTTGGAGTTTAGCTGCCAATATGGGGCAAGGCTACAATTCACCTGTTGATGATTTATATTATCGCTTAGATCAGGATGGTGAAAAAGGATTATTGGTATCTAATCGAGTGGGCGAAGGTAGCCGTTCTGCGTTTGGAAAAACGTGTTGTAATGACATTTACACCTTCGAAGTAGCTAAAATTGCTGCTGGTTTAGTGGCGGCTTCTTTGGATGGTAAAAACCCAGTTGCTGGTGTTGATTTTCAATTGATTGACTTATCGGAACGCCGTCCTGATGAAACACAGGCTAAAAATTCAGGTCAAGGTAATAAAGTGGCTTTTGAGTTGGTGGGTGATAAACGCTACCGAGTCATTGCAACAAAAGAAGGTTATTATCCTGACACTACAGAGGTTAAAACATTTGGATTATTAGAAACCAAACAATTCGAGGCTATCTTGAACTTAAAGCCTATTCCAAAACCAGCAGAGCCAGAAGAGCCATTGTATGAAACCTACACCATTGATGAACCTATTGAATTAAGAAATATATTCTATCAGTTTGATAGTGCTGAATTTGTAGAGGGTGCAGAAGATGATTTACAACTCATTTTTGATTTAATGAATCAATATCCTGAAATGAAGATTGAATTGTACTCACATACAGATGCTCGTGGTAAAGACAAATATAACATGGATTTATCTCAACGACGAGCCTCTGCTGCCAAACGTTGGTTAGTGCAAAAAGGAATTGAAGTGACGCGTATTCGTGCGATTGGAAAAGGAGAAACGGAAATCCGTAACCGTTGCCAAAACAGAGTAAAATGCGATGAAGAAGAACATTTATTCAATCGTAGAACAGAGTTCAAAATTGTAGAAGGGCCAACGACGATTCAAATTGAAAAGAAAAAATTACTAAAGAAGGG
>JAHDFQ010000210.1 GCA_020628085.1 Saprospiraceae bacterium | reverse complement strand
TAATTATTTCAATTAAATCAATGAAAATTACAAATATGAATATTGCTCTTAAAGTTATAATATTAGGTGTTTTTTCTTTTTGTATTGGGTGTAGTAAAAGTAATGAGGAACCACCTGCTTTACCAAATGATCTGGAAATTGATATAGATGAAGATGGCAACGTAGACTATAGAGTAGAGTACAATTTTGTATTGATAGAGTCACCAACAACGAGTGGTGGTATTACAGGTAGAATTATTCCGTCAGGAAAGAACGAATTTTTAAGAAACAGAGAGGATAAAAATTTATTTCTAGAAAATTTAGATGTAGTGAATGAAACAGTATCTGAACCTTTGTTTTGGAATAAACCAGTAGGTCTAACCATAGTTTCAATTTCAAATAATTCAATATCAGAAACTTGGCCATCCAGTTGGAAGGTAGAATCTGAAAGCATACAAGATTCATATTATGTAGGATTGAAATTAATAAATAATAATACTATTCGGTTAGCTTGGTGTGAGTTTAAAATCGAAACGTCCAATGGACAAGTTACAGTAATTAACAAAGGTATATTATAGCCACAAATAACATTCTTTAGAATATACATCTAAAATATATTTCAAAATGACCTATAAACTTATTTGTACGATCATATTTTCATGTGTTATCACACTTGCATTTGCGCAAGACGAATCCTCTTCTTCTGATTATATATTTTTAAAAAATGGAAGTCGTTTTGAAGGAAAATTATTAGAATATGAAGTTGGTGGACGGGTTCGGTTTGAACTGGAAAATGGAAATGTATTGGTTTTTCACGAAAAGACAGATGTTAGAAAAGTCATTCAAGGCCATTCAGTGAATATCCAACCCATTAAAGCTCAAAAAGATTACGCTTTTAAAGAAAAAGGTATGTATTTGTTCATATCTGGTCTAACTTCTTTTGGTAAATCTGCTTTTGATAATGAAATCAACTCTGGTGTAGGCTTACATGGAGTTATTGGAATGCAACAGAATCGATGGTTTGGATACGGATTAGGTATTGGTACAGATCTTTATTATATTGGATCAAGTCAACAATTTGTCCCTGTGTATACAGAGTTCCGTGGATACTTGAATCAGCGAAACGCCGCACCTTATTATGCTGTTCAAACTGGATATGGATTTGCTCTAAAAGACGAAGAAAGTAACGTAGAAGATGCACAAGGTGGAATTTATTTTCATCCTGCAATTGGTTTGCGTTGTGGAGCGTCAGATAACGTCAATTTTACTATTGATTTAGGGGTCAAATTTCAAAGAGGTACATTCGAAACCAATTGGTGGTCTACTATTACGCAAGATATGACGTATCGACGTTTTGTAATTCGAGTAGGAGCTTTGTTTTAAAATTATTTATAAAATTAAACCTTTCTGTCCATGAAAAATGCATTTTTTTTAGGTATTACTTTATTGATTTTATGTTCTACTGCTTGTAAAGATAGAGAAGATGACATGGTTTCTGAAACATTAGTTGATGTTGATTTTACTTCTATAGATCATGTTGTTTTCGGATGGTTTTATGGCGAATGTGTAGGAGAAACGTGTGTAGAAATTTTCAAAATTACACCTGATGCTATTTTTGAAGATTCATTTGATAGATATCCACTAGCTGACCTCAAAATATATGAAGGTTTTTATAATTTATATAATGTGCCCCCTGGTGTACCTGATGTAAATTACAGTCAAATTGAATCTGTCATCGACTCCTTTCCAAGAGATTTAGTCATGGAAACTGAAACTATTTTGGGAACTCCTGATGCTACCGATGGTGGCGGTATATATATAGAATTGAAAAGTGGAAGTTACAGGGAATTCTGGATTTTAGATCAAATTAAGGATAATGTACCAGAATATTTACATGATTATATGAGCTTGGTAAATTTTAAGATTGCTATTTTATCAAATCCTTAAAAATATAGAAATAGTCTACTATCCCAAAAAAAAAACATCATTGCGCTTTTTTAAAAAAACATATACCGAAAAAGAGATCGTTGAGGGTTGTATTGCCAATAAACGATTTTTTCAGGAAAAATTGTATCAACAACATTTTTCTGTGATGATGGCTATGTGTATGCGTCATACTAATGACCGAAATGAAGCGATGGAAATGGTTAATAATGGATTTTTGAGGGTGTTCAAAAAACTAGATACGTTTGGATTTAAAGGATCGCTACAAGGATGGATTCGTAAATTAGTTTATCATAGCATGGCAGATTATTTTAGAAAAAATAATAAAAAAGGGCACTTTTTAATATTCGAAGAATTTGATAAACCCATTAACGAGAAAGCCAATTCTAATCTGTTTTTCGATGACTTATTGACGATTGTGAAACAACTACCAGAAGCTACTCAACGAGTTTTTATGCTATATGCAATTGAAGGGTACAAACATACTGAAATCGCTAAGCAATTGAATATCAGTGCAGGAACATCCAAATGGCACTTATCTGAAGCTCGTAAACGATTACGGATTTTATTAGAACAAAATACATCTAAGCAGTATGCAAAATAAGAAGGATATGATAGATGATAAGGCGTTTGAGCAACATGCTTGGCAGAAAATGTCGAAGCTGCTAGATCAAGAAATGCCCGTAAAACGAAAGAAACGGTTCTTACCTATTTTCTTCTGGGGATCAGGTATAGCTGCTGTGCTATTGGTCTTCTTATGGATGTATACGCCTTCATATAAAAGCTCAAATAGTAAACCAAGTTTAAAAGAAGATACATCTGTTTCTGAACCTATAGCATCTTCTGATTTTTCTACGAACGAATCATCAATATCCATTATTTCTAATAATGATGAAGAAGAGGAAACTCCAATACTGGTACAAAAAAAATCAATTCAAAGCGTCAATAAGGAATTCAAAGTCCAACCCAACCCAGAAGTTAAAAATGATGTGAAAACTATTGTTCAAGATAAATCAATAGCGCAACATCAAGTAAATAAAATTTATTCAAACTCAATAAATAATCAAACTATTGCCTCGGAAAATGATGTAAACAATAATCGTTCAATTGAAAACGATACCTCAATTCCTGTAAATGCTATTCATCCATCATACAAAATTGTATATATTGACAACAAAAAAATAGAAGCATTTGAAGCTACATTACCAAATCAATTACCCAAAATAGAATTGATACCCTCGAATAAAAAGTTATCTAGCTTTGCATTGCGAGCGGGATATGGAACAAGTTTTAATCAGCAGTCTAACTATCATATTGGTTTCGATTGGCAGATTGGTATAACCAATAAATGGTCATTTATAACAGGTTTACAATATCGATTTTTTCCTAAATCAAACTCAACGGCTGATAATGTAAGAGATGTCACTGGAAATAGTACACAGATGGATGGTAGTTCATTGCCAGAAACCAACGATCCTGAACCAGAATCTGAAATGGGTGACTTTAATAACGATAATACTCCAACATCAATTCTATTTAATCAATTATCTTATGATAGACATGCGTTGGTGTTACCACTAAACATTCAATATCAAATGAATCAAAAATGGAGTTTATCAACAGGATTCCGAATGGCTTATCTTTTTCAACATCAAAATACGAATGATGTCCAAAACACTTCTTCTTTTAGTAATTTAACCGAAGATGTATTTTTAGACAACGCAGTAGAATATTGGTCTAATATTGGAGTACAATTTAACCCAGTTCCTAGGTTGGGAATTTCAGTACATTACAATCGAAGTTGGACGCCTATTAGCAATGCGTATTCAGGAAATTTGGAGGTTTTAAGTCATAAGAAAAACAACTTTAATCACTTTTTTGAAACGTCTATTTTGTATCGGTTTTAAGCCTCCAAGCACGCGCTAGCATCAGTATTCTGTTGTAATTTTCCATTCCTTCATCTATTCCCTGCGCTTTCAAATATACATTGTAAGTCATATTTCTAAAAGCAGTAAAAAATTCTGGGTATTGGTCATGCGTCTGATTAATATCATCCAAATCATTGATAATTGCTTGTGGTAAATTGGCTCTAAATGCTGCGTATTTTTCTGGATAATAGCTTTTATAATTTACGGCTAAAATTCTCCAATAGCCCATCAAACCCGCATATTTGATAAACGGATGATCGGAATCTTTACAAGCTAGATAGGCTATAAAATTACAAGTACCTTCATCTCCAAATCCATAAGCATGCGTAAATTCGTGTGAAAGAATGAACGGTTGAGTGATCGGGTGCAAACCACCATCAATATTTGGTTCACCGACAAAAGGAAAATAAATTCCAGCCGTATTAATACCCAATAAAATACCTTTTGGTTGTAGAAATCGAGCATTGGCATTAGCATAAATTGGATAGCCTAATTGCTTTAATTTTTGCTGCGTCAAACTGCTAATAAGTTCTTCAAAATCAGTTGGTAAAGCAGTTTTATTAAAATGAGGAGTAGAAGCCTGCGAAATATTATTTCTTGCTTCAATTAATTGAGGTGTTAACAAATCCAATTCTTCTTTTATATCTGTTACTTTCAAGGGAACGGGGTTCATACCTATCTGCTTTTCAACTGGAATTCGTTGATAGTTAAACCCCCAAAGGAAGAGGAATGCAAACACTAATCCTGCAACAAAATTGAATATCGTTCGGAAGGAAAAATAGATTTTTTGAATAATGGAATGTTCACTTCTTATATGTAGATAAAGGCGACGAAACAAAAAGAAAAGAGCCGTAATGATAAAAACGTAGATCAAAGGAATAGGTGAAATGAAGGTTAGCCATGAGAAAAAATATCGGATACCCACAAATAAACCTCTACTATAGTATTGCTCAACAATTTCTGGTGAGGAAGTTAATAATTGTCTGAGCATTAAGGCAAAAATAGCGAGAAAAACCCAGTAATAGTCTTTTAAAATCGTTTGAAGATGATGCATTGTTCTTTTTTATAAAAAGTCAACGTCCACACCATAAGGATATTTCATCAAGAACTTAATAGCTCGCTCCATTTCAAAATCTTCGTAGATGATACTATACAACATTTGTGTAATGGGAACCCGTATTTTATAAAAATCTGCCAGATGTTTAGTAATTTTTATGGTTCGTACTCCTTCAGCTAATTCAGGCATTGTTTTGGAAATTTCTTCTAAAGTTTCACCACTAGAAAGACGTTTACCAAAGGTATAATTTCGGCTACTTTCAGAAGAGCAAGTGGCGACTAAATCACCAATTCCTGCCGTACCTAAAAATGCTCGTGCTTCTGAACCCATTGCCTTTCCAAAATGGATCATTTCAACTAAACCCCGAGTAATCAATAGGGCTTGAATGTTCTTACCCATACCCAAACCACCCAGCATTCCTGAACCGATAGCAATACCATTTTTTAACGCACCAGAAAGTTCTGCTCCCAACAAATCATAAGAACCATATACATGAAATCGACGGCTATTGAGCAGTTTTTCAGCCATTTTTATAACTTCTCTAAATCGACTGGCAACCACAGTTGCAGTGGGTTGACCTTCCAAAATTTCTTTGGCTAAATTTGGCCCAGACAAGCAACCAATCCGAATGACAGAGCTTTCTTGTAAAATAATATCAGAAATCGTATGCACATTACTTCGAGTAATTGTATCTGTTTTTTCAATTTCATCCAAATTCAAACCCGTTACATCAAAACCTTTTGTTCCGTGAATGATGATATGGTAGGGACGTAAATACGGAGAAATGGAACGCATCATATCTCTAAAATTGAGCGATGGAACGACTGCAAAAAGCACCGTACATTCTTTAGCAATTTTTGCAATGTCGCTCGTTGCAGTTACATTTTCTTTGAGTTCAATATTATAACAAGTATGATTCTGATTGATGTCGTCTACTACTTTTTGCTTACGAGCATATATCAATACGTCTACATTATCTGACAATAAATCAGCAATAGCAGTACCAAAACTTCCAGCTCCAATGACTCCAACCACTTGATGATCTGTACTTGCTTCCATTAATTGATGTGTTTGTTGATGATGTTTTCTAACTCTTCCAAAGTATTAAAAGAGCCGCCAATATGTTCGTCTACAATGATTCCTTTTTCATTTACCAAAAGGGTAGTCGGGTAAGACCGAATATCATAATTGATGGTAATATTTCTTGAATCTGTAACCATTCTAAAATCAAAAGGATGTTCGACCATAAAATCTCGCACCATTTGTTCATCATCAAAAGTGATCGCTATGAATTCAATATTTTTCTTTCGATATTTACGTTTCAAACTATTCAAATCTGGGATTTCTTGAACACAAGGTGCACAATTGGTAAACCAAAAATTAAGCAACACAAATTTTCCTTTTAAAGCTTCCAAATCAACAGGAACACCGTTCATATCTGTTACAATAAATGGTTTTGCAGGTTGACCTATAAAACTTTGATTTTTGTTTTTAAACAAAGCCATTTGGTACTCCTTGGGTGTTACTATTTTATAATTTTCTGGAGGTTTAACAAGGTTTTTGTCTATTTTTTTGAATTCCGTTTCTGATGCTGTATAGGTGAACGAACCGTATGGATAATGCAACTGATACTCCATGGCAAAACCAAATTCTTGAGGTACGAAAGGACAATAATACGGTTTTATAGCTTCTGTGAAATAGACATAAGCAGGCTGACCATTCATTACCCAAACTGCTTTTTTACAGGGTAAACCCATGATCGTTTTGGTTTCTTCGGTCAATTTCAATGTAGTCAAATCTGGCATCAATTCGCCTTGCATAGGCAGCGCATAGTCTTCTTTAAAAATTGTAATATATTGAGTGGATTGACCCGTTTTGAGATCAACAATTTCAAAATCATTGGCTGGAGTAGTGGTGTTTTTCTTTAAGTGTAAATACTTTTTATTGAATTGAGCAGTTGCTTTTGTACCAACATTTCGATCCATTCCATTGCGTTTGGCCGCTTCATCCATCGTAATATCGTAGGTGATAACACCAGACTTGGGTTTTAAACCTGCACAAGATGCAAATAAAATAAGTGTAAGGAGAATGGGGACGTATTTCATAAATAAAATATAAGTCAACTAAATTAAATGTCAAAGGTAAACAAAGAATAGCTGTTCTCAAATAAGT
>JAHDFQ010000209.1 GCA_020628085.1 Saprospiraceae bacterium | reverse complement strand
GCAGCACTTGCAGCAGCAGCAGCGGCGGCTAAACTTAAGGCAGAACAGGAAGCTGCTGAAAAAGCTAGGATAGAAGCCGAACGAGTAGCTAAGTTGAAAGCGGAACGAGAAGCTGCCGAAAAAGCCAGATTAGAAGCTGAAAAAGCAGCAAAATTAAAAGCGGAGCAAGAAGCAGAAGCGCAGCGAAAGGCAGACGAAGAAATAAAAGCCAAAGCAGCGGCAGCAGCAGCACTTGCAGCTGCAGCGGCAGCAAAATTAAAAGCAGAGCAAGAAGCCGCAGCCACGGCTAAACGAGAAGCTGAAAAAGCAGCTCGTTTAAAAGCAGAAGAAGAACGTAAACGAAAAGAAGTCGCTGCAGCAAATGCAGCAGCGTTGGCAGCAAAAAATGAAAAAGAGAGTAGAGCAAAAGCAGCAGCACTTGCAGCAACTGCGGCTGCGTCTACTAAAGCAACAGCGGTAGCTGAAAAAGATGGAGGATTAGCAGGTTGCTTGAGAAGATTTTGGTGGTTGCTACTATTATTACTTCTGTTGTTATTACTACTTTGGTGGTTTGATGCTTGCGGATGTAATAAGGGTGCAGCAGTGATAGGTGCAGATGATGATAAGAAAGAAGAAACACTTACTGAGACGAATACACCACCAGTCGCACCAATTGATACGATTGAGCAAAAAGTAAAGAAAGAAGAACCCAAAAAAGTATTTGGGCCGACTTCCAAAGCTTTAGGTTTAAGCGCAACATCTGCAGCAGGAATGATGGCAGATTACTTATCTGATCCTGACAATAAAGGATCTAAAAAGTTTACAATGGACTATGCATACTTTGCTTTTAATGAAGCGACTATGGCACCTAGAGGTAAAAATGAGATATTTGATTTTATTGAGGTATTGAAGGCTTACCCTAATGCTAAAATTAATATTTTAGGTCATATCGACGGTACTGAAAAAGAAGAGTACAACGGAAAGTATCAAGATGAATCTGGAATTACACTTTCAGCTATTCGGGCAAGATGTGCTTACAAGAGAATTTACAATGATGGAAAAGGAATATCAAAGAGCCGTATGACCATGAAGGGTATGGCAGCAACAGATCAACTTTATCCAAATGATACCCCTTCAAATAGAAAGAAAAATAGAAGGGTTGAAATCATAGTAACACCATAATAGAAATTAAATAAACTGATTATTTCTCATGGAGGTCAAGCTTGTATTAGCTTGACCTTTTTTTGTTTATAAAAGTAAGTCTTACACTTTAAAACCATACAAAAACTGTCAAGGGAATAAATTCCCTTGGAAAAAGGTTACTTCAAGGTGGTTTTAACCCCTTGCTAACATCATTATTTGAATTTAATTCATTTTTGTATGGTTTCAAAGTCTTACAAAAAGAAAGTTATTTCTCAGCATTTCTGTAGCAAAAAAAAAAGGAGATCACCAATTGAATGATGATCTCCTTTTAATACTTAAATTAATTATATCTGGTAATCGGTCTAAATCTTTATTTAATACTTGTCGTTTCAGAAGGTTCAGCGACTGCTGCTGAGGCCTCATCTGATTGGCGTACCAAGACTTCAGATGGTGCATAAACCGTATATGAAATTTTTTCAATTAAATTCTTTCCTTTAACGCGGACTTCACGTTGTAGTCCAGGAGCATATACTTTTAAGAAATCTTCTTTTTCGATAGATTTTAAATTATATCGACCCGTTTGAACCAATGATTTTAACATAGATGAGGAACCATTCTCTAATGTCACGGTCATTTGAATCCGCATAATAGGATTGTTCCACTCTTGTACAGAAATATCTCCTTCCATATCCAATACAACCTCATTGTTGTTTTGAAGATTAAAGGATTTAACAAATGTTGTCTCTGTTCCTTGAGCTTGTACAAAAACACTCATTAACATTAAAGCGATAAATAACGATGCAAATTTTTTCATAAGCTTGATTTTTTTGGTATGAACTAAAGTTTAATCTGAATATAGATAATTTAATTGTAAAAAACAACTAATTTTGAATATTATATTTTGGTTACTGAATACTTCTCCGAATCTTTACTAAGCGTGATAGTAGTTTTTCCAACTGATCTAAGGGCAACATATTCGCTCCATCTGATTTGGCTTTGCTTGGATTAGGATGAGTTTCAATGAATAAACCATCTACTCCTACAACAATGCCAGCCTTTGCAATAGTTCCAATCAACGCTGGTTTCCCACCTGTAACACCCTCTTTTTGATTGGGTTGTTGTAAAGAATGAGTACAATCCAACACAACGGGTTTTCCAAATGATTGCATAACAGGAATACCTCTATAATCAACAACTAAATCTTGATAACCGAACATCGTTCCTCGTTCCGTTAACCACACATTCTCGTTTCCACTTTGTACAACTTTATCAACAGCAAAACGCATGGCATCAGCACTCAAAAACTGTCCTTTTTTTATATTGACTATTTTTCCTGTTTTCGCTGCGGCTACCAATAAATCCGTTTGACGACATAAAAAAGCAGGAATTTGTAGAATATCAACATATGCTGCTGCTATTTTAGCTTCTTCTGGGCTATGTACATCCGTAGTAACAGGAAGATGTAATGTTGAACCAATTTTCTTTAAAATGGTCAAAGCCTTTTCGTCTCCAATTCCTGTAAACGAATCTAATCTCGAACGATTAGCTTTTCGATATGAACCTTTGAAAATATAAGGTATCTCCAACCGATCACAAATTTTAGCAACCTTTTCAGCAATTTCAAAAGCTAGTTCCTCACTTTCAATGGCACAAGGCCCCGCAATTAAAAAGAAATTATTTTTATCTAAATGCTTTATTTTAGAAACATGTCGTAATTGATCGTAGTTCATTGTTTTTTAAGTTTGTCAATCCTATTTATGTCATTAAATTCAATGCTACTTGAAGATTTTAACATTTCTTAATTTTGGCGCAAAAGTATATTCTATAAATGGATAATCCTAATTAAAGTTCAAAATATTATTCTGTTAAATTACTGGGTTGATTCATAATTATAACTTTAATTCTGATTTATTGATATTATTTAAAATTTAATTCTAAAAATAAGTTGTAAACGATTGAACCGTTTTTATTGGAATAGCTTTTCAGAACAATCTAAATTTAATAATTTTTTTGATATATAAATTATTTTACATAACATTGTATTATCATTTTGAATACTATGGGAAACGCACTACGAATCACACTATTTTATTAAGAAATTTTCCACTCTTTCGTTTGCCTTTATATATAATAGTATGCCTTGACTATATAAAACGTTGCCTGTCATACTAACTTAAGTCAAACAAATTCTATTTCATTAGCTTTCGTAGCGTCAAATCGGTTTTTTCTAATCGTCAGTTTTCCAAACAACAAGGTTTTGTGGTCATCTTTTCTAATATGTGCCTTTTATTTTGGCACAGCATTAGTATTCGCGGGTAGCCGATCCTATGGATTTGCTGCCCGTATTACTATCCCTTCTTGATTTTTTCTACAACAAACAAAACACCAACCTTTTCTAGGTCATAATTATCTCGCTTTCTATTTATTCCTTACTTTTGCAAATTATGAGACTCAAAAGTTTAGAACTTAAAGGATTTAAAAGTTTTGCGAATGAAACGCAAATCAATTTTAACGAGAACATTATTGGTGTCGTCGGGCCAAATGGTTCGGGTAAATCTAATGTAGTAGATGCGATTCGTTGGGTGCTGGGAGAACAGAAAAGTAAGGAACTTCGACTCGATAAAATGACCAGTGTAATTTTCAACGGTTCAAAAAAACGAAAAGCCAGTGGAATGGCATCGGTATCTTTGACCTTTGAAAATACTAAAAATGTCCTTCCAACTGATTATCAAACCGTTCAAATTACTCGGATTTTATACCGAACAGGGGAGAGTGAGTATCGACTCAATAACGTCCCTTGCCGTCTCAAAGACATCACTTCACTTTTTTTAGATACAGGAATAGGGTCTAATTCTTACGCTATTATTTCGCTAGGAATGGTCGATGATATTCTTCAAGATAAAGACAATTCTCGAAGAATGATGTTTGAACAAGCAGCTGGTATTTCGAAGTATAAAAAACGTAAACGAGAAACCCTTCTTAAACTCAAAAACACTACTGCCGATTTAGATCGAATTGAAGATTTATTATTTGAAATTGAAAACAACCTAAAATCTTTAGAAAAACAAGCCAAACGTACCAAACGCTTTTATGAAATCAAGGAACAATACAAAGAATTGAGTATTGAACTAGCGATCATGAAAGTGTCGATTTTTAAAGAACAGCACAAGTCTTTAAAATCTAAACTGGAAGTAGAAACGGATCATTATCGAAAACTAGAAATTGATATTCGCAACCTAGAAGCAACACTTGAAAAAGAGAAAAAAGCTAATCTAGACAAAGAAAAAGCTTTATCTGACCGTCAACGGGATTTGAACGCATTGGTGGGACAAATCCGTGGTCTAGAAAATGATAAGAAAATGGTCGCACAAAAAATGCGATTCATAGAAGAAAATCAGGTCAAATTATCCAATCAAATTCAACAATCTAAAGCTAAAAAGGCACAGCTTGAAGAAGATATTGTTCGATACCGAACACAGTTGAATGAGGAAAAAATAATTGAGCGAGAATGGGAAGACGAGCTAGATAAAGCGGAAGAAGCACTTGCAAAAACGAAGGAAAATCATAATTTATTAAAATCTGATTTGGACGAAATCGTTACCAAACAGCAAGCAATTGATCGTGAAATATTGAATCTCGAAAGAGATAAAGCCATTCTGAATAACCAAATTGGAAATATCGGTTCAGATCTTCAAAGTAGTCTCCAAAAAATTGAAGATAGAAAGGCTGAACGCATACAGTTTCAAACGACGTTTACTGAATTGGCTGGACAAGAAAAAACGCTAGTCAGTTCTATTGAATCGTTAGAATTATTAGAAGCCAAACGTAAGGAAGATATTGACAAAGCACAAGTGAGTTCGGATGATTTGACGAAGCAAATTGCCGATAAAAATCGAAAATTGGACGCACTCCGTAATGAGTTTAAACTGACAAAAAGTTTGGTCGATAATTTGGAAGGTTTTCCAGAATCTATTCGTTTTTTAAGTAATGCCAAGGAGTGGAAAAAGGATACACCATTGCTTTCCGATTTGATTTATTGTAAGGAGGAGTATCGAATTGCCATTGAAAATTTCTTAGAACCGTATCTCAATTATTATGTCGTTGAGACACTCGATGATGCTAAAACTGCGGTTCAATTGTTGAGTAAAACACAAAAAGGAAAAGCTAATTTTTTCATTTTGAGTGCCTTTGAAAATTATGCAACACCCATGATCCTATTGCCCAATACACAAAGGGCAATTGACTTGGTTGAAACCGATCAAAAATATCAAAAATTATGTTCTTATTTGCTAGAAAATGTGGTTATTACCGATCAAGAACATTTAGTCAATGAGATAGATCAACCAGGTATAGTTCTTTTATCCAAAAGTGGGCGTTTTATACAACGAAAACACAGTATTTCAGGTGGTTCGGTCGGTTTATTTGAAGGAAAACGAATTGGTCGGAAAAAGAACTTGGAAGTTTTAGAAATTTCTATCAAAAAATTAGAAAAAGAAGAAAAAGCATTATCTGGTGAATTGTCAAAAATCAAAGCGACCATTCAACAACTCAAATCACAAAATACTAAACACAAAATAGAGCAAGAAAAAAATACGCTTAACCGACTTTTACGAGAAAAAGCGACGATTGCTACCCGTTTGGAAAATGCACAATCTATTATTTCTGATTTTGATACCAAAAAATCAGCTTCCGAAACAAGAATTTCAGAACTCAACGATAAAGTGGAGCAACTCAACACGCAACTTGACGAAAAGAAAAAGTCTGTTCAACTCATTAAGGAAAGTATCCAAAATACAGATGGAACATTCCGAAAAGTAGCCGAAGCATTGAGTAACGCATCCACGGCATTTAATGAAAAAAACATCGCTTTCATCCAACAACAAAACAAAGTTAGTTCTTTTCAACGTGAACTATCTTTTAGAGAAAAGCAGCTCGATGAAACAACTCTTGACCTCAATCAAGCACAAAAAACGATTGGTGACACCGCAGGAGAATTGGACGAACTGACCAATCAAACCGATCAGATTCAAGCAGATTTAATAGAAAAGTACAACGTTAAAAAAGACCGAAATGTCTCTTTAACGGATGCCGAACAATCGTATTTTAAGGCACGAGAACACATCAATACCCTAGAAGATTCGCTTCGTGCTAAGAATAGAAAAAATCAAGAAACACAAATTTTAATCAACAACTTAAAAGATAAATTTTCGGATGTCAAGCTCCAGCTAACCTCTATCGGAGAGCGTTTACGGGTTGAGTTTAATATCGGTATTAATGAGATCATCAACCAAGAACCTAAACAGCTGATCACACAGCAAGAGTTGGAAATCAAGGTCGATAAACTACGAGCTAGACTGGCTAATTACGGCGAAATCAACCCAATGGCAGTCGAGGCTTACGACGAAATGAAAGAACGCCACGAAAGCATCACGACGCAACGCCAAGATATTTTGGATGCTAAAGTCTCTCTACTACAAACCATTAAAGAAATAGAAGATACTGCCACCGAACAATTTATCGAAGCCTTTGACAAAGTCCGTACTTACTTTATTGAAGTCTTTAGGAGCCTATTTAGCGAAGAAGATAGCTGCGATTTATTGCTTGAAGACCCAGAAAATCCACTAGATTCCAAGATCAAAATCGTAGCCAAACCCAAAGGTAAACGTCCCCAATCCATCAGTCAATTATCGGGTGGGGAGAAGACCCTAACCGCAACGGCACTGCTCTTTTCGCTTTACCTCCTAAAACCTGCACCGTTCTGTATTTTCGATGAGGTGGATGCCCCACTTGATGATGCCAATATTGATAAATTCAACCGGATTATCAAGAAATTCTCGGTCGATTCTCAATTTATCATTGTCACACACAACAAAGCCACTATGGCCGCCGTCGACGTCATTTATGGTGTATATATGGCAGAACAAGGCGTGTCGGGTGTCAGTCCCGTTGATTTTAGGGAATTGGATCA
>JAHDFQ010000208.1 GCA_020628085.1 Saprospiraceae bacterium | reverse complement strand
AGTAATGATTTTGTGTTAACGCCAGGTGATTATGTAGTATATACCGAAAACGTATCTGCTATTTTAGAAAACCATACCGTTGTAAATCCAAGTGCTTTGGTGGAGCAGGATATTCCGAGTTTTAATAATGATTTGGGTAATGTTACGCTATCCAATTCGGGAACAATTATTGACGCTTACGATTACTCGGAAGACCAACATTTATCGTTTATTGATGATGTGGAAGGTGTTTCATTGGAACGCATTAATCCTGATGCAGAAAGCAACAATCCGAACAACTGGCAGTCAGCGGCTGCTTTGGCGAACTTTGCGACTCCAACGGCTCAAAATTCACAATTTTTTCAAGGAATCAATGACTTATCTACTGTTTTTTCGCTTCCTTACACCACATTTTCTCCTGATGGAGATGCGTTTAATGACTTTTTATTATTAAATTACGCAACAGATCAACCTAATTATGCCTGCAATATCAAAATCTTTGATTCAGAAGGACGATTTATCAAAGATTTGGTTCGCAGTGCTTCTTTGGGTAGCGAAGGTAGTTTTAAATGGGATGGAGAAAAAGAAGATGGTTCGAGAGCCAGAATAGGCATTTATATTCTTTGGATAGAGTTGTTTGACACCAACGGAAATGTACAGCGTTTCAAGGAAGTGTGTGTCTTGGCACAGCAATTATAAATCAAAAAAAGTGACGTTTTGGAATGATCCTTGTCAAAATGCTAGTGATTTGGAGATAAACCCAACCAATGGAAGGGTTTCTTACGTATATATTAATATACAAAATGACCAAAAACTAATATAACCACGCAACACACTATTTAAGTAATGCAAATTAAACCTTATCAGACTATATTTCAATGGGTGCTTGGAAGCATGATGCTACTTGGTATGCTTGGTGTTATCTTGTTACCTGACCAAGTCCCTTTCTCTTGGGCAAGTGAATATATGGTTCATTTGATGTGTGGGTATTTAGGGTTAGGGTTTGTATTTTTGGTAGCCAAACAGCCTTCGCTATTGTTTACCAGTTTTTTTTGCTGCGCAAGTTTATGTTTATTTTTAAAAAATGCTTCTAGTTCTGAAATGATCTTGGCAAAAGCCAGCAATATGCCATTTGTCAACATCGCTCAAATTAATATTGCAGCAACCAATGACTCCCCTGACAGTACGCTTTCGACTATCTTAAAAGCCGAATCAGATATCATTTCTATTCAGGAAGTAACACCCGATTGGGGCGATTATCTAAAAAAAGAATTATCCGAAATATATCCATTTCATTGTACGGTGTATCGTCCAGAAGATTTTCTAGGCTTGGCTATTTATTCTAAATATCCATTTAATCAACTCGATACCTTTTATTATAATGATGTACCCAATATTGCTTTTTCGATAAAAGGAAATAATGATGAAGATCAAATTCATTTTGTGGGTTCCTATATTTATCCAAATATTGGACAAGCAGATGCCACACAAATAGAAGGACATTTTAATGCCATTACTAATTACATTCAAAAACAGCAAGGCCCTATCATTACATTTGGTGATTATAATCAAATGCAGTGGTCGCAACCGATACAAGATTTTAGATGGATAAGTCAACTAGAAGATAGTCGTCGTTTTCCATATTTTGATTCACCTTCTGACCATATTTTTTACTCTACTCATTTCGATTGTACTCATTTTGAAACCATTCATAGTCCATCTACTCGACATTTAGGCGTGTTTGGCCATTATCAACTCAAGCCCATACAAAACCATGCTTTCCAAGCGAATCAAAAGTTTTAAATACGCTTTTAAAGGCATCGTAGATTTATTTAAAACTCAACCTAACGCACAAATACATCTAGTAGCGGCTGTATTGGTCATTGCATTAGCATATTATTTTGACGTTTCTACAACTGAATGGTGCTTGCTAGTACTTTGTATTGCTTTGGTTTGGAGTGCGGAAGCGATGAATACTGCGCTGGAATATCTCACCAATTTAGTTTCACCTGATTATCATCCACTCGCAGGAAAGGCAAAGGATGTTGCTGCTGCCGCTGTGTTGCTAATGGCAATCGGCACAATTATCGTTGGTTCAATTATATTTTCACCTAAAATTGTAGTTCTTTTTCAATAATTTCTATTTATACACACTATTTCTTTTCTGACTGTCGTCTATATTCATACACACACCAAAAAACCACTTATGAAGCAAAAATTTGTTCTACTGGCTACCTTGTTTAATTTGTTTTTCATGTCTAGTTCTTTTGCGCAAGAACAAATCGGTTTACGCATGGAAAACTATGCAGGAGTCGGAAGTCTTTCCATCAATCCTACTTGGCAAACCACCAATCCTCTAGCATGGGATTTGAATCTTATAGAAGCTAGCGTTTTTATGGATAACAACTATGCCTATTTTGAAAATGCTCGCCGTAGAGATATTATTAATGCAGAAACCATCCGTTTATTTGATGAAGAACCACCTTTCGCTGACGATGATCTAATTCTCAATTTTTATAATAACGGTCGTAAAAAATACATCTCCATTTTTACAGAAGTTATGGGCCCATCATTGTCGATACGAATCAATAAAAACCATTATGCGGGCTTTTTTTTAAAGGTTCGAGCAGGCATAAGCACACAACGATTTCCTGACAATTTGGATTATTTAGAAATCGTTGACCGTCCAAGAGGGTTGGTTCTAGAGGTAGCAGAAGCTCAATTAGCTGCTATGTCATGGAGTGAAATCGGAATCAATTACGCACATAAAATAGAAACCTACGATGGTTATTTGAGTATCGGTGGAAATATCAAGTTTTTACAGGGATATGAAGCCTTCTATGCTCAAAATAATCAATTGTTTGAAGGTGTTCAACAACAAGGAGACACCATTTTAATTGATACCCCTGATGTTGGTTTTGGATTTACGGATTCTAATATCGACGGTGAGGATTTTGAGCGTAGTCGTAATGGAACAGGTTTCGGACTGGATATTGGTGTGACTTATATCATTGAAGGGAATGAAGACAATTACAAACTCAAACTGGGCGCTTCCATACTTGATCTAGGTGGTATTCAGTTCAATCAAAACGCCCGTAATTTTCTGATAGATTATGATGCTGGACAGTCATTTGTGAGTTCTGATTATGAAAATCAAGATGATATAGATGAATTGATTGAACAGGCAAGTTTGGATATTTATAATGATGTGGACGCATTACAAGTCGGGAACAGTTTTAGCATTGGACTTCCAACGGCCTTGAGTTTACAAGCTGATTATATGGTGATGCCGATGTTTTATATTAATGCTTTACTAGTTCAGCGTCTTTCTATACGAAAACCTGCTGTACAGCGAGGAAATCTATTGGCAGTTGCACCACGTTTTGAACATCGCTGGTTTGCTGCTAACCTACCTTTAAGTGTATACAACTATCAACATGTCGATATTGGTCTGAGTCTTCGATTAGCTTTTTTGACTATTGGTTCAGAAAATTTAGGTGGTTTATTTGGAGAAAATAACCGTTATACGGGAGCTGATTTTTATGTTGGACTTAAAGTCAATCCGTTTAATATTGGTTTAAATTGGGGTAATGGTGGCGGTCGTAGAGGTGGGCGTAGTAAAGTAAAATGTTATAGTTTTTAGATTCTAAAATACTTGTACAGCCTAAAGACTGTACTACGAGAAGAGGTGTATCGTGTTAACACGATACACCTCTTCTCATAATTATCTTAGTTTATATTTCTATTAAAGACTAATCAAATGATTGATTTGTAACAGAAGCCATATTTGCCAATTTCTGATATTCTTCTGGAGACAATCCATCTAAGCAATAATGTAACGGATTTACTTTTTTGCCTAGGTGGTGTACTTCATAATGTAGGTGTGGAGCAGTAGACGTTCCTGTATTTCCTACTTTTCCGATGTTTTGACCACGAACTACTTTTTGACCAACTTTCACACTAACTGATGACATGTGACCATATAAGGTTTGGTAACCAAAACCATGATCGATCACCACATGTGTCCCATATCCTGTACGCTTGTGCAATACTTTCACTACTTTACCATTTCCAGTTGCTTGTATCAACGTACCTGTAGGAGCAGTAAAATCAATTCCAGTATGCATTTTTTTGATTTTATGAATCGGATGATTCCGCATTCCAAAACCAGATAAAGCCGTAATATTTCTTTTTAATTTATCACCACGAACAGGTTTGATCGCAGGCACAGAAGCTAATCGTTCTTCTTTTTGCTGAGCTTTTTCTTCAATTTCGTCTAAAGATTTAGACTGAGTAGCCAATTGAAGTTTTAATTTATCAACTTTTTCGAGCGTTTCTCTTAAATATTCGCCAGAGTTGTCAAAATTGGTTAGGAAATCATATTTTTCAGATCCCCCGACACCACCTTCCCAAACATCTTGGTTGATTGGTTCCATTCCAAAAATCATACGGTGTACACCTGCATCCCTTTCTTGAACATTACCTAAAACTTTACTCATTTTACTAACCTCATCACTTAATGAGGTGTAGAGTAATTCCATTTGTTGAATTTCACGACGTTGCGCTTCTTCTTTTGGTGACGGTAAATATTTGTCCATCAAAACAGCAAATATCCCAGCTACGATTAAAACCACAGAAATCATTCCTACGATACGAAGAATTTTTATTCTTAGTGGTTCTACTAACTTTTCGTAACGAAGCGTCTGTTTATTATAGTAGAATAAATCTTTTCTCATACAGATTTTTTAGTTATCTCAAAAGACTCCGCCCGATTTATACACCTACTATACATTTTAATTAATGTATATATAGGTGAACTCATGCGATCTGTCTTTTTTGCACATAGTTATCTTAATTCTCTCTTTTAAATTAGTAAAACATTTAATGTTAAGAACTAAAATCTACGCTATTATCATTTCTCTCAGAACAAAAACGAGGAACAGCAATTTTAGTTGCTTTAACATTTCAAATACTAATTCTTAGTCTGTTCATGAACGTTTTTTATTAAAACGCAGCCAAATTTAACGGTACTTGATTAAATTTTCAAAATTTTAACAATAAAAATACCTTTTGTGAAGGTTTTTGGGGCAGATCAGGTACAAAACCGATCATAAATCCATGATTTTCTTCCATTATTTGAGCTAAATACATATTTATCAACCTTTTCTGTATTTGATTACATCCAAAAGACGCCTCTAATTTCTTTAAAATAATTGCAAGAATATAATCCTATATAATCCTATATGTGCATTATAAAGAATGGGTTCAATCCAACAAAATGTTAAATTAAAACAAAAAATGTTATCAAATCATTGATTAATAAAATAATTTGTTTTAAATTTGAATTGTCAAATGGAAATTGTTTTAAAAGTAACAATACAGCAGGACGAGTCATTTTTTGCAGTAATGGTTTAGCAGCCTCAAACTCGTTTTTATTATGGATAATACACAGCACTTTACAACACCATCAAACAATCTTATCACATTAATCAAATTACATTGGTTTAAACTGATCGTAGCTGGATTGATTATTTTTATTTTTACGAATAAAGAATTTAGTTTTGAATTTAATATTCAATCGCCCGAAAATACGAAGGAAAAAACCAGTAAATCACAACTACCAGCGCCATCTGAAAAACCTAGAGAAGTCTTTACAGAACAAGTAGCGAGTACGTCTGGCGTTCGCCAAAAGTTAGGTCTTATTTTGGGTGAGGACACCAAAATTCCAAGCCTTAAATTTGAACTACAAAAGGTTGATCGAAATACAAAAATCGCTTATCTGAAACGCTTTGCAAGAGTGGCGATTGCCGAACGTAAAAAGTTTGGGATTCCATCTGCTATCACCCTTGGAAACGCTATTCTAAACAGTGCCGCAGGTGAAAATAATATTACTCAACGCACCAATAATCACTTTGGTATTTCTTGCTCCAATGGTTGGTCACTTTCTACTGAAACCGTGGACGGTACTTGCTTTAGAAAGTACGAAAATGCTTGGATGAGTTTTAGAGATCATAGTCAATTTATTACATCGGGAAGTTTTGCTTCACTCCAAAATATTCCATATCAAGACTATAAAGCATGGGCAAAAGGATTGCAAGCGGCTGGTTTTTCAGACAAACCCAACTATGCACAAGAACTTCTTGATATTATCGAACAGTACAGTTTGCACGAACTCGATTTAAAATAACACAAACACATAAACCTCCTATTCCTAAACTGTTAGTGTTCTCCAAAACGCTAATGCCAGTAATTAAAAATGCCAATTGGGGCGATCTTGTTGTTGAGGTCGCCCTATTTTTTTGTGACATATTTGATCTACTTTATTCGTAGTCCCATTTGGAGTGAGACTACGATTTTCATGGAATCTATTCAAATCCGATTCCCTTACTCTGCTTGCATTATAATCAAAGCCAATAGCTGAATTACATCAATTGTCAAAGTAGAGTTTTGTTTTGTTTATCAACTAACAATCTTGATAAAATTATTCAAAATAGAATGTATCTATAAAAAACAAATCTTTGTCTATTAAATTAGCATTACTTAAGAAGTAGTTTTAACTTGACAATAAGAAATAGAAGGACTCACTTTATTTATAGACAATTAAAATTAAATGGCAATAGAATCACTAAGATGTAATAACTGTGGAGCAAACTTAGATTTGAACCCTAAAATAAAATTCTTTAAATGTGCCCATTGCGGAAGTACACTTACAATAAAAAAATCAGGAAACGCTATATACACAGAAGTTATAAACGAGATAAAAAACAATACAGAAATTCTGATAGATAATAGTAATGTAGATGCAATCGAAAAAGAAATTGCAAGATTAGATAGAGAATGGATGATAGAAAGAGATAAATATAAAATCAAAACCAAATATTCTAGTGAATTACCAAATGATAACACGGAAATACAAAGTATAGGAATAATGGTTGTAGGCTTAGCATTTATGGTTTTTTGGTTAAATCAAGTATCAGGCATTGGAGGCAATTCTGGATTCTTCACATTATTCGGATTTATAGCTATTGGCACTTTAATTTATAAAACAGTAACTAACTTATCTACTGCAAATAGTTACAGGAAAGCAGAAGATGCCTATGTGAACCGAAGAAAAAGACTTACTGACAAATTAAATAATAATAAAAAGGAATAATTTTCGGAGG
>JAHDFQ010000207.1 GCA_020628085.1 Saprospiraceae bacterium | reverse complement strand
AGTCATCTTTGTGCTATCTTCGAAGAATAGATTGCTTTATTTCAATACTTTCATAAAAAAGTTTGGTGTATTTTAGAAACACCTGAAATATAAATGTAGGAATAAATTCAGTATATTGACGATTCATTTACAATAGAAATATAATACAAATATGAGTATCAAAAATAAATTTGATTTGTCAGGAAAAGTAGCGATTATCACTGGTGCCTCTAAAGGAATCGGAGAAAGTATTGCACGAGCCTTGGCAGAATACGGAGCAAAAGTAGTCGTGAGTAGCCGAAAACAAGAAGCCGTGGACGCTGTGGCAGACAGTATTAAGGCGGAGGGATATGAGGCTATTGGAATTGCTTGCCATGTAGGAGATTCGGATCAACGGAAGAATCTAGTTCAAAAAACAGTTGAAAACTACGGAGGTGTCGATATTTTAATTAATAATGCAGCGACCAACCCTGTTTTTCAGCCACTCGCCAAAGTCGAAGATGATGTATTTGATAAAATTATGGATGTCAATGTCAAGGCCTGTTTTTCTTTAGGCAATTTATGTTACCCTATTATGAAAGAACGTGGAGGTGGATCGGTCATCAATATTGCATCCGTTGAAGGACTCAAACCCTCTTTTGGACTAGGATTATATAGTGTCAGTAAGTCAGCATTGATTATGTTGACCCAAAGTCAAGCGAAAGAATGGGGTCCAAAAGGGATTCGTTCTAATGCGATTTGTCCAGGTTTAATTCAAACTAAGTTTAGTTCTGCCTTGTGGGAAAATGAAAAAATTCTGAAACAAGTTGAAAGCTATCTGCCACTCCAACGTATGGCGCAGCCCGATGAAATGGCTGGATTGGCTGTCTTTTTAGCTTCGGATGCTGCTAGCTATGCAACAGGTGGTGTCTATACCAATGATGGCGGACACATGCTAGCTGGTCATTAAATCGTATAACAGTCTTTAGGCTGTTAACAGTACTTTCAACAAAAAAAGATACACAACTTAAACGTTGTGGTACATATCATTAAACATATTTTCATGTCAACTAATTGGGAAGATCAATCTACGGAAATTCGGAAAGGGGAGGAACTGGACATAGCCAGTTTAGAAGCTTTTCTAAAAAAAGAAATAGCTGATTTAAAAGGAGATTTAGTGGTGGAACAATTTCCAAGTGGCTTTTCAAATTTAACCTATTTGATTTCGATAGGAGAAAAAGAAATGGTATTACGTCGTCCACCTTTCGGTGCAAAAATCAAATCTGCGCATGATATGGGTAGAGAATATAAGATTTTGAACGCCCTTTCTAAAACCTATCCTAAAGCTCCAAAACCTTATGTTTATACCGAAGATGAATCCATCATTGGTGCGCCTTTTTATGCCATGGAACGAGTGCAAGGAGTTATTTTACGTCCTAAAATGCCAAAAGCCATGCACCCTGATGCGACAACGATGGCTGGTATTGCAAAAGGATTGGTGGATACATTTGTAGAATTGCATCAAGTTGATTACCAAGCAGCAGGGTTAGGGGATTTGGGTAAACCCGAAGGTTATGTAGAGCGTCAAATAACAGGTTGGACAAAACGATACATGAAAGCCAAAACGGATGAAGTACCGATGTTGGAGCAAGCGGCCGCGTGGTTGGCAAATAATCTACCTACTCAATCAACGCATGCCCTGATTCACAATGATTTCAAATATGATAATATCGTTTTAGATAAAAATGATTGGACAAAAGTCGTCGCTGTTTTGGATTGGGAAATGTGTACTGTTGGTGATCCGATGATGGATTTGGGAACAACATTGGGTTATTGGATCAACCATAATGACACTGATTTGATGAAAATGATGGCGTTGAGTCCAACAACCTTAGATGGCAATCCAACCCGTGAAGAAGTCGTACAAATGTATGCTCAAAAGAGCGGGCGAGATATGGATAACATCATATTTTATTATGTTTTTGGTGTGTTTAAAATAGCGGTCATCGCACAACAAATATACTATCGTTATAAAAAAGGATTTACACAAGATCAGCGTTTTGCACGTTTGGGTGATGCTGTTCAAGGACTTGGGGTAGTTGCACATCAAGCGATTCAAAAGAACAAATTGGATAACTTGTTTTAAAAGTTTAGTGAAGGGATGACTCCAGTCACCTCGTCACTTTAATATTCAACTAAACTATTTTACATGAATCACTATATCCATCCACAAAAAAGTCAATTCGCAGCTATTCAATCTCTGCCAGACGACCAACCGTTGTCCATGCTCAATTTATTGAAGTTTAAAAGGTTAGAATTAGACGAAGTTGACGGAAAAGCAGCCTACAAGACTTATATGAAAGCAGCTATGCCGTTTATCAAAGCTGCTTCGGCGACTGTTATCTACTATGGAAAAAGTTTAGAAACATTTATCGGCCCAGAAAATGAACTGGAATGGGATGAAATATTGATTGTAACCTATCCAACTAAGCATCATTTTTTAAATATGTTGAGCAATAAAGACTATCCACATCATTTGCGAACTGCGGCAATCAAAGATAGTCGGTTAGTTGTCTGTACTTCATAAAATCAAATCATATGAATACTCAAAAATGGCGAAAAGAAACATTGGGTTGTGAGGTATATACACACCTAAACAATGCGGGTGCGAGTATGCCACCACATATCGTAACGGATACGATTTGTCGGTATATACAGCAAGAAGCCGTTCGAGGTGGTTACGAAATACATGAAATGATGCAGTCTGAGATAGACGGATTTTATAGGTCAACGGCACAACTTTTAAACGGTAAAGCTCGAAATATTGCTTTCGTCAACTCGGCTACCGATGGTTTTGGTCGTGCAATAAACTCTATTCCGTTTGAAAAAGGTGATGTCATATTGACCAGTAATGAAGATTATTACTCCAATCAAATGACCTATTTGGTTTTAAAAGAACGAGCAGGTGTTGAATTGGTGCGCGTGAGTTCCGTAAAAACTGGTGAAATTGACTTGGAAGCCATGGAAAAAGCCATCCAGCTACATCGTCCAAAATTGGTTTCTATTTCCCATATACCTACCAATTCTGGTTTGGTTCAGCCTGTTGAAGCCATTGGAGATCTGTGTAAAAAACATGATATATTGTATTTAGTGGATGCTTGTCAATCGGCAGGTCAAATGGTGTTAGACGTTCAAAAAATGAAGTGTGATTTTCTAATGTCGGCTTATCGGAAATGGATGCGTGGGCCAAGAGGAGCAGGATTTTTATTTGTATCAGATAAAATATTGGATTTAAAGTATACACCGACTACTCTTGACGGTTCGGCAGCAAGTTGGACAGCACCGAATAAGTATGAATTAGTAGATTCGGCACTTCGATTTCAGTTTTGGGAACTCAATTACGGTGTATTGCTTGGCGCAAAAGCCGCTACAGATTATGCTCTAAATATTGGCTTAGATCATATTGAAAATCGAGTACAAGAACTAGCAAGCTATACTCGTAAACAACTATCTTCTTTACCAAATATCACTGTTCAAGACAACGGCATTAAAAAATGCGGTATCGTGACAGCTTCCTTTCAAGGTATTCCACAATCAAATATCAAGTCAGCTCTAAACCAACATCATATCAATTGTAGTTTTGCTACAAAAGGTCACGCAGTTATTGATATGAATAAAAAAGGGATTGATTGGGCTTTAAGAATTTCGCCTCATTATTACAATACAGAGGGAGAAATAGATAAGGTTGTTTCCGTATTAAGTAATCTTATCGTAAGCGAATAGCATTTTTTCTTAATATTTAATAAAAAAATATGTATCATTTGCAATATTTACTTCAAAACATCTAAAAACTGTCTATAACTTGCGTTCATAATGATTTAGTTCACCACTTAACATAAATGAATGCTGAATTATATATTAAATAGTGCCTCTTATGTAGAAATATTTGTTGGAACAGTTTTTTACTTTCTTTTTCTGTATTTTATAATAGGAAAGCTGTTTTTAGCCGTATGCAAGTATGGCGAACAAATGTCCATACTACATAAAATTACAAATCAAAAACCTGCTCCGAAGCAAGTAAAATTTGAAATAAAAAAGTCGATCCAATCCATTTTTATTTTTGGTTTATCAGCACTACCCGTCATATATCTATATCGAACCCATCAGATTCATTTCTTGCCAAACACCCTATATAATGTGGTCGTTGGTCTAATATTTCTCAATATTTATAATGAGCTTCATTTTTATATCGTTCATCGAATTATGCATACTCCTCCTTTGATGAAGCGTGTTCATTGGGTACACCACAAGACTAAAATTCCGACTATACAGTCTGTTTATAGTTTCCATTGGTTGGAAGCCACACTGTTGAGTAGTGTGATGTTAACGATTATCCCTTTTATTGATCTCGCATCATTGGCAGTAGGCTTATATCCATTGACAAGTATTTTATTTAATTTTTCAGGGCACTGTAATTACCGTTTCGGAAAAGGAGAAGGAACGATGTTGCAGTTACTAGGAACTAATCATCACGATCATCATACAAAAGGTAAACGCCATTTTGGCTTTGCGCTTCCTTTATTTGATTTTTTAACAAAATTACAAAAAGATGAAAACCAATAATCACGTTTACATTCATGCTTTGGGCACTTTCTTGCCTGGTAAACCCATTTCTAACGATGAAATGGAAGAATATTTGGGTAAAATAAATAATCAACCCAGTAGAGCCAAACACAGAATTTTAAAACAAAACGGAATAAAATCAAGGTATTATGCTATTGATAAAAATCAAAAAAGCACTCATCTTAATGCTGAAATGGCGGCAAAAGCTATTGAAAATGCGCTTGACAAAAGTAGTATAGATATTAAAGATATTGATTTGTTGGCAACAGGAACGACGCAAGGCGATCTACCCGTGCCTGGGTTTGGAAGTACGGTTCACGCTAGATTAAATACTTCAAAGTGTGAAGTGGCTAGTTTTCAAAGTGTTTGTGCAAGCGGTATGATGGCATTAAATGATGCATTTACCAAAATCAAATTGGGAATCAAAACCAATGCTGTTTGTACAGGTAGTGAATTTGCAAGTCGGTTATTTAAATCGAGTCGCTATGATGCCCAAGGCATTCAGCATGTTCCTTTTGATACTGATTTTTTAAGGTGGATGCTTTCAGATGGAGCAGGAGCAGCCGTATTAGGTTCAGAAAAAATAGATGATAAAATATCGTTTCGGATAGATTGGATTGACATACAATCACATGCTAACGATTATCCTTTGTGCATGTACACAGGAAAGAATGACAATAAAAATGAAGGAGAGGATACATGGCTAGACTATCCTAGTTATGAAGCAGCTTCAAAAGCAGGTGCTATTAATTTGAAGCAAGATATTCGATTGTTGGATGATGTCGTAAAAGTAGGAATTGCTCATTTTTTTGAACTAGTGGATAAAGGAAAAATTGAAACCGATCAAATAGATTGGTTGGTTTGCCATTATTCTTCGGAGTTATTTAAAGCACCAATTCAAGATTTGTTAAAAAAGGGTGGGGCGGTAATCGAAGAAGAAAAATGGTTTAGTAACCTGACAACCAAAGGAAATACTGGTTCGGCGTCTATTTATATTATGTTAGAAGAATTATTTTATTCAGGACAACTAAAAGAAGGAGATACCGTCATTTGTATGGTTCCTGAAAGTGGGCAATTCATTACTTCTTTTATGAAACTAACCGTCGTTGGAAATACGAATAAAAAGCCTGATTATCCGATTAGACCCATTGAAGCACCCGAATTAATCATTGATAAAAATCCAACGTCAGAGTGGTTGATTCGTCAATTGACTCAAATATGGGTAGAGTTTGAGACAGATTTACTCAAAATTCCTATTGTTCAAAAAATCCACAAAGCAACGTTAACTTTGGAGGATTATAAACTATTGCTTTACGATTTACGTCAACAAGTCGTGGACGGTTCTAGGTGGATTTCACGAGGGGCATCTAATATTATGATGGATATATTTGAACTTCGTTCAGCTTTTATTGTACACTCTGCCGCAGAGCATAAAGATTATCAAATTTTAGAAAAAAACTATGTTTCTGTTGGTGGTGATTTAGATCATATACAGTCTGGACAGCAGAATATTGGTAGTGCAGCGCTGACCGCTTATATGTTTCATCAAGCCAGTCAAACGAATCCCGTTGATTTGTTAGGAGCCATGTTTATTATTGAAGGAATAGGAAAAAGATTGGCTAGTTACTGGGGTGAAATGATGCAAGATCAATTGGGTTTAGAAAAGGATCAGGTTTCCTTTTTTACCTACCACGGTGTGGCAGACGAGAATCATTTTCATAATCTTGAGAAAGCACTCAATCACCCTATGATGAATATGGATGTGGCAAAACGTATTGCTAAAACAGCTAAAATTACGGGACGATTGTATGGTATGCAGTTACAGGAACTAGGAAATTATTAATCTATGATTGGTCTGATTTTATATGCCGTAGCGATTTATATCATCGGTGGAGTAGCCGCTTCTATTACCTATCATCGTATGTTGACACACCGTTCTATTGAAGTGATTCCGTGGTTTAGAAAACTGCTTATTATACTGTCTTTACCTGCTGGAACGCCCATTCAATGGGTCGGTACACATCGGCAACATCACAGATATACAGATAAATTAGGTGATCCACATTCACCACATATTCATGGCTTTTGGTATGCGCATTGTGGTTGGTATATCGGTCAAAAAAACAGTTTGGTATGTTTTATATATGCCATAGCTGGGCCTGTTCGAATGTGGATAGATAGCTGGTGGCGTCCTCGAACTAATCAGCATTACAATCATTTGGCGAAAGACATTCAGAAAGATCCTTTTTGTAAATGGATAAGTCAACCCCTTGTTTATACTTGTATCATGCACATGTACCTGCTCATTCTAGTTGGATTTTCCTATTATTTATGGGGTGCAGTAGGAATTGGAGTAACATGGTTGATGCTCGTTTTGGTTTATAATATAGGTGATGGTGTCAATTCTTTTGGACATTTATTTGGTACAAATACACACCCGCACTCAGAGGCTAAGAATAATAGGATTTTGAGATATATCGCTTTTGGCGAAGGCGCACATAGTTACCATCATAAACATCCACATCATACCGAAATAAAAGATACAGACGATTCGATAGATTTAGGCTATTTATGTATTATTTTTCTAAAAAGAATAGGACTAGTTTTGAAAACCAATTAATATTTAA
>JAHDFQ010000014.1:34478-49518 GCA_020628085.1 Saprospiraceae bacterium | reverse complement strand
ATTCTAAAAAACATAATTACATCTCACCTGAATATTTCTGCCCATTTCATCCGCAAAATAACGTAAGCGATTGAGGTAGTCTCGGTAAGTAGTATTGAATAAGTTATCTACACCAACTCCAATATTGATCTCGTCTTCACCGAATCGAATGGTTGTTTCTAATGCTAGACCAAAAAGGGTGTAGCCTGCAGGTGCAGCTGCATAATCTTGTGTAATATCAAAGCGAGTTTGTTCCCAAACATGTTGAGTAGAAACAGAAAGGAACGTATTGGAAAAACGATTGGTATTGTTGAATTGGTATTGTAAAGAAGCTTGAAGGTTGTCGGCTGGCACAAAAATTAGAGGTGATTTATTTGTCAAATCTCTTCCCCTAACAACAGCGTAAGTTCCTGTAAATGTGAGATTTTCTCGAATATTTATATCCACTTGCCAGTCCATTCCTATCAGGCGAGCATCTGTTTGTTGATAGTCAAAAACGGGAAATGAACCCCGAATTGTTTGGCGAAACTCACTTTGTGGCTGTAAATAAATATAATCATCAATAGCATGATAATATGCCAAGGCATGTAAAGTAAATCTATTTTTATGACGATAGTCAATGGCAAATACAGATTTGAACGACTTTTCTTCTGATAAATTTTGATCGCCCTGTTCAATTCCGCTTACACCTTGGTGCAAACCAAAACTAAATAGCTCGTTGATAGCTGGTGCGCGCAACATATATCCAACATCTAATCCGACGGACAGGCTTGGACTCCATTGATACTTTGCTCCAGAAGAAAGGGTATAGTTATGAAAACTTTGGTCAATTAATTCAATTTCCCGAGGTAAGGTATTGGTAATATTGGCGATATTTCTAACTCTAAAATCGTATCGTCCACCCCATTCCAATTGCCATTTTTGGATCTCTTTTTGTAAAATGGCAAAGCCACCATAATTATAAGATTCATATCGTGGAATTAGTGGTAAAACACCTGTTCCTGGTAGGTTGGCATTATCCACAGTTTGAAATTGCAGACCAGTTTTTAATAAAGTTTGCTTATCAAAAGCTTGTTGAAAATTGGTTTCCAAAAAGTGTGAAAATTGATTCAATTTCATCGCAGCTTGATCTGTGCGACCACCTCGTCTGACATCAAATTCCTGACGATTATTGAGTTGTCCGCCATATTTTAATTGAATCACTCGTTTATTTTCTAAGAAAAAAGTACTCTCCCATTTCAGTAAATGATGCTGAACCAATTGTCGAGGTGCATTAATGTCATACGAAAATTCATCGGACGTAAATAAAGGAACTTCCCGATCAAGGGCTAGGGCTAAATCCGTTTGATTGCCTACATGCGCTCCTCTCAACACACCTATCTCGGCAGCAAAAAAGCTATAATACAACTGATGTTGTCCTTTTCCTATTTTTTTGCGAATATCAGCGGAAAAATGCCCCTCTCGTTTCCCTGTATTGGTCAAAAAATAATTTGGTGCATGACGATCACCATTAGCTTTTAAGGAAGCATTTACACGCCATGAAGCCCAACTATCTTTCTTTTCAAGTGTCGTACTAAGCGTATGTCCTAATCCGTTGGTTTCAAAGATGTAATTGACATTTCCCATGATGTGTTCATGTTCCGTAATAGCACCAGATTCAACTAACACCACACTACCCAAAGCATCGGTTTGATAAGCGACTGAGGCTGCTCCTTTGATAACAGAAAGTCGATTTGCAGCCGTTGGATCAATTTCGGGCGCATGGTCATTTCCCCATTGTTGTCCTGTCTGGGCAATACCATTATTTAAAATAGCCACTCGATTTCCATATAATCCATGCACAATAGGTTTTGAAATACCCGCTCCATTTTTAAGCGTACTAACCCCTGAAATAGAAGCTAAAACATCTGAAAGATTCTTATTTCCTTCTTTCAAAATGGTCATTTCATCAATGGACTGCTCTTCTTGTGTGCTGCGTTCTGAACGATCACTCATAACGATTACTTCTTTGAGTACCGTTGGATCACCGTTTAAATAAAAATGATATAAACTATCTTTTTGTACTAAAATTTCAGTGGACAGCGCCGTATAATTTAATGATTCGATACGAATATGGTGCAAACCTTCACAATGATGATGCAACTCAAAATAACCCGATTCATCCGTCGTTGTCCCCTGACCTGACTCCTCCATATAAATGGTAGCATAAGGCACACCTGTTTTGGTCGTTGCGTCTACCACATGACCATGCAGACGTTCAGTACAAGCTTGACCGAAAGTCAAACTTGTACTGTTTACTACTAATATCAATAAGAAGAATCGTCTGAAATTCATTTTATTGAACGGTTACACCTGTTATAACTGCTTCGATATCAACTTCACCTCCTGCACTATTTGAAAGACTTTCGCTAGAAACATTTGCCGCTACTTTTGTAGGTTCGTGTCGTAGTACAATTGTTATATTACCAGTTCCTGCATCTCCAGTAGTTAATATTGTAGTCAAACCAGTTGGAAATCCATTTTCATCTACGTCAGAATAATTTACTACAATTCCATCAATATCAGAAAAGAAAAATAATTGGTGCTCTTCATCTTCTTCTTCGATCTCCAGTGTAATATCTTCGGTTGGTGTTTCTGTTTTGTTTAAAAAAGTTACTCGACCAGTATAAGTCGTATTTGCTTGTAATGTACCACCTGTTACGTCAGCACCACCACTACCGTCACCATCTAAATCCTCATACTGAAGAGTCACTACATCTCCACCATTTGCAGGTGTTAATTCATAAATAACAGTTGTGATCACCTCTTCTGGTGTTTCGATTTCCACATCGTCGTCATTACAAGCGGTAATAAATAATAATCCTAGAAATAAAAATGGTAAAAATTTTAAATTAAAAAATTTCATAATAAATGGTTTTCAAAACCCTGTTGTGATATTATAAATTAACCATACGAAAATAAATAAAGACCATATAATGGTATTGACAAGGGATTAAAATCACCTTGAAGGATCTTTTTCCAAGGAGATAAATTCCCTTGATAATTTTTGTATAATTTAAAAATATTATATCCCAATAAGGATTTCCTTATTTAAAAAAATGGTTCAAATGATTATTGATCTTATAGATAAGTGCCTTTACTTATTTACTTGCCTGCCAGCCGCAGGCAGGTATAATAACGCCGTTCGTTATAAAAATCGCAAACAACTGATTTCAAGAAAGTTGTGCGCTATTTTTTAGCGAACTTTCAAGGCGGTTATTTACTAAATAATAAAGGCAAACTACTTATGACACTATAAGATATTAATAGGTTACTGAAACAAAAGAATATTTCAGCACAAGTATGTTCTAAGAAAATTAGGTAATTGAAGGTGGTCCACGAAGTGGAGGGGCAAAAGTTTGATGTATGCCGTATGAAGTGAGGTATTCAAAAGAAACAACAAGATTGGCTATTTCTTTATCTTTGAATTTGAATATATTAATGGTATCATCAAACGTAGGACAAGTGATCTGACATAAATGACAATCATGAACTGGCGTTTCATTTTTATGAAAATGACGATCCGATCCACTTGCATCACAGGCAACACCGTGTTGATGATTATGCAACATGACATGGACTTCCTTCCCTACGCTTACACCGAGAAGAATAGCAGCCAAGCTGTACACCGTAATGATTCGATATATAAATCCTGTTTGAATACGACTGATTTTAATGAAATACTCGAACCGATAACAATTCAAGATTTACAAATGTTGTGTTACGAACTCTAAATAATATATAATTTCCTACGAAGGTAGACTTTTTTTATACATTTAGGAAAGAAGTATAACAATAATCGGGTCAGCCATTAATATTAATGACCACCCGATATAATATTTTGAACAGGAAAATTTAGTTCAATATTTTATATGCGTTTTCTTCTAAACAATTTTCAATGTCTTGTTGAGCTAATTGGTCTTGAAGATATGCACTCATAGAAAAATGACTAGGAACATTAAAGTCAATCCGTTCCACCGATCGGTTGGTGCTGTCTATTTCCGTCAGCTCGCCTGGAGTTCTTACAACTTTTTTTACAATGGTTTGATATTCAGCAGGAACAACTGCTCCTGTGCCTTGTTGTACAAGTATTTCCCTTTCTATGGATTGATATTGAGGAGCAACAATCGTATCGATAATTTCATCTGCTGGATAAAAATTATAACAAGTCAAAGCTTCTACACTATTTGCTTCTGCATCTGTTACTAAATAAACAGTTTGAGAATCATAGAGTTCCACATAACGATAAGCAGCTTGAACTAAATATATTTCTGTAACCGTCTCTAGTATTGCACCTTGCTGATGCGTAACTTTTACTAAAATCTGCTCCGTGACTGTTTCAAACTCTACAGGCTTATAACTCAATGACGGATGCGAAGTATAAAAATCAACAGCGTACTTTGTATAATCTGGTTCTACGTCTTCTGGCTCTGTCCCACTCGTGATATACACGGGAATTTCCTCAACTTGCACGGTATCGTCATCGTCTCTACAAGCTATTGAGCAAACAATAAACAAAATTAAAATGGTGGTTAGGTACTTCATAGTTAATAGTCTAAAAGGTATTTATTTACTTTTTTGCTTTTGGCTTTGCTTTAGTTGCAGCTTTTTTCTTAGGTGCAGCCTTCTTACGTGTCTTTTTAACAAAGGCATCTGGAATTTCAGCTTCAATAATTTTTTTCACCTCTTCCAAAGTCAGTTCTGCTGCTTGCTCGGAAGTCATTCGTTTATCGTCAATTTTGGGTAATTTGATACTTTTCTTTTTGAATCGAATGAAAGGTCCCCAACGACCATTTTCCAGATCAATTTTCTCGTCTTCCCAACGTTTGACATATTTATTGGCTTCTTTCACCAATTTTGCTTCAATCAATTCATGGCATTCCTCCATTGTGATATTATCCGCATCATATCGACGTGGAATATTGACAAACAAGCCATTGTATTTCAAAAAAGGTCCAAATCGCCCAACGCCTTTAGTATAAGGTATACCTTTGTATGTTCCAATTGGAGCATCTTGCTTACGTTTTTCGGCGATCAACTCCAATGCTCGATCCATGGTCAAGGTCAACGGATCTTCGTCTCGTGGAATAGATATAAATGCATCTTTATGTTTGACATAAGGACCAAAACGACCGATACCAATAATAACATCTTCTCCTTCAAATTGATCTAATGTTCTCGGTAGTTGAAATAGATCAATCGCTTGATCGAAATCAATAGTCTCCAAAGACATGCCTTGACGTAGATTTGCATATTTTGGTTTTTCGTCACCTAATTCTTCTGTTGTTCCAATTTGAACCACTGGTCCATAACGAGACATTCTAACCAATAAGGTTCTGCCAGTTTCTGGGTCTTTACCGAGAATACGTTCTCCTGAAGCACGCTCTGCATTTTCAGTTGTATCTTCAACTGTTTCATGGAAAGGGCCATAGAAATCTGTTAAAACTTTTTTCCATTCTACTTTGCCATCAGCAATGGTATCAAATTTCTTTTCAATTTCAGCAGTAAAACTGTAGTCCATCACTTCATCGAAATGTTTAGACAAGAAGTCACTCACAATCATCCCCAAGTCAGTAGCGAATAAACGGTTTTTACTAGCACCCGTCATTTCCGTTTCTACTTTCTTTTCAATTTTACCATTTGACAAAGTCAATACATTATAATTTCTGGGCGTCCCCTCACGAACTTCTTTGGTAACATATCCCCTACCTTCTTCCATGATTTTAGAAATAGTGGGTGCATAAGTAGATGGTCGCCCAATTCCTAATTCCTCTAACTTCTTAACCAAGGCTGCTTCCGTATATCTGGACGGTGGACGTGTAAAACGTTCCGTCGAGGTCATACTTTCAAAACCTAACCGCTGTCCAACAGTTAGTGGAGGTAAAATTCCTTTTTCCTCACTTTCGTCATCGTCATCGTCGTCTTTGGATTCTAAATAAACTTTTAAAAATCCGTCAAACTTCAAAACTTGACCTTCTGCTTTCAGAAAATCTTCAGGTACAGTAGAAATCCCAATTTTCACCGTTGTTTTCTCCAACTCCGCATTGGCCATTTGAGAAGCAATCGTTCGTTTCCAAATCAATTCATACAAACGTTGTTGATCTCGATCTTCGACCACCACTTTACGGTCAATATAGGTAGGACGTATAGCCTCATGCGCCTCTTGCGCTGTTTCATCTTTACTTTTAAAGCGACGTGTTTCTAAATATTCTGCACCGTAGTTGGATGTAATTTCATCAGCAATGGCTTTTAATGCCGTTTCACTCAAACTTTTTGAATCTGTACGCATATAGGTAATAAAACCTTGCTCATATAATCGCTGTGCATTGGACATCGTTCGTTTCACACCAAAACCTAATTTACGACTGGCTTCCTGTTGTAAGGTGGATGTTATAAATGGTGCGGTAGGTTTTCTTTTTAAAGGTTTAACCTGAATATCTTGAATCGTAAAATCTGCTCCGTTGCAAGCTGCTAAAAAAGCCTCAGCGTCCTTTTCTTGATCGAATCGTTGTGGCAATTCAGCCTTCAACTCCACCATTCGACCATTTTTATTCTCAACTAAAAAAACAGCATTGACTCTAAAAAAAGGTGTTGCTTCAAACTTTTGGATTTCACGTTCTCGCTCCACCAATAGTTTTACTGCCACAGATTGTACCCGACCAGCTGATAATTTATTTTTGACTTTGCGCCAAAGGATACCTGATAATTCAAATCCAACTAGGCGATCTAAAATTCGTCTCGCTTGCTGTGCATTAACCAACCCTAAATCTACTGTTCTAGGATTTTTAATAGCATTTTGAATAGCAGGTTTGGTAATTTCTCTAAAGACGATTCGCTTGGTGGTATGCTCATCTAAACCCAAAACCTTGCATAAATGCCAAGATATAGCCTCTCCTTCTCGGTCTTCATCCGTCGCTAGCCAAACTGTCTCCACCTTCTTCACCCAATCTTGTAAGTCCTTGACTACCTTAGTTTTATCATCTGAAACAACATATGTTGGCTCAAAGTCATTTTCTATATCAACGCCTTTTTTACCTTTGTCCAGATCACGGATATGACCAAAACTCGACTTCACTTTGAAGTCTTTTCCTAAATATTTCTCGATTGTCTTTGCCTTCGCAGGCGACTCCACAATCAATAGATTCTTGGCCATATTAAATGAGATATTTTTGTTAATTTTAAATTAATTCTATTTCTTTTTTGTGTAGAGAAACGACTTTTTTAGACGTTCACAAACTGTTCCACAAATAGATAACAAGATACAAATGTATAAATTTTGATCTTGCAAAATAGTTTTTTTTTCAGATTTTCTTTTTAATATTGGATTTTGACACCTAGCTTACCCATCAAAAACAACTATTATATGTATCCAATTATATACCTACGCATTTTATTATTTTCTGTTCTTTTTACCCATATTTTGGCTTGTCACACCGAACATCAACAACATGCACGTAAGACCAATTTATCGGATAAAAGTTCATCAACTAAAAATGATACCTCTTATGATGCAACTAAAGCCACGCTATTTGGAGCGGATGATTATGGTATGAAAAAATATGTCATGGCATTTCTAAAAAGAGGACCAAATAGAGATAGACCCAAAGAAGAAGCGGATGCTTTACAACAAGCGCACATGGAAAATATAGGCAAACTTGCAGAAGCTGGAAAGTTAGTTTTAGCGGGGCCTTTTTTAGGTAACGGAGAATTACGGGGAATTTATATTTTTGATGTTCCAACCATTGAAGAAGCTCGAAAATTAACGGAAACTGATCCTGCGATTCAAGCAGGAAGCTTGGAGATGGAACTCAAAGAATGGTACGGTTCAGCGGCAATAATTGGTGTTAATGAAGTGCATGAATCTATCGCCAAAATAAAAATGTAAAGATGCAGATGATATTTACGCAGAAAGAAGTCGATACATTTTTAGATCAAATTTTTAATGCGCTTCATGAAGATCAGGTTGATGTTTCGGAAATGGAACTCGATCATATTTGTTATCGGGTAGAAACTCCTGTCCAATACGAAAACATTAAGAATCAATTGGTTGAAAAAGCGGTTTTACTTTCTGAGAAATATATAAATGGACGTCCAATCTGTTCATTTAAACTAGAAATACCAATTATATATAATGGGCGGAAAATTTGGGTACTAGAATTACCGAGTCCGAAAACAGGCAGTCCGTACAAAAAAGGATTTGAACATGTAGAGTTTGTTTGTCCAAATGACTTAGAAACATTCCTCAAAAAACATGAATATCTTGATTGGGACATGAAAGGTTTTTCAAAAAAAGTAAATCGAGATATTCGGTTACAATATGATTTTGGAAGTGTGAAATTTCATGAAAATAGCTTAGAATATGTGATTCGATATTTGGACTGATTATTTCGCATTCAAATCTAATTTATCTAAATGTGCATAGCGTTCATAATCTGGAAAAGTGGTTTTGGCATCCTTCAACGTTGCTAAAAACTGCTCGTCTTGGCGTAGTTGATAATGACACAGAGCTATATTATAGTAACCATCTTTAGAATGTCCGAATTTCTGAATAGAGTGCTCGTAATACGACAAAGCTTCTTCATAATATCCGAGCGAATAGAACAATCCTGCCATTTCAAAAGCAATATCTTCTGATTCGTCAATATTAAAATACATATTCCACGTCTGGTGCATGGTTTGAGCCAAACGAGTACGCTCATTGAAAGTGACCCGTGTTGCAACTTGTTTTAATCGAGGTAGTACTTCTTTAAACAAGGTAGAATCATAAGCACTCAAACGAAGTAAACCCACCAATTCAGGTAATGTCATTCGAGCAATATGCTTATAATGAAATTTCTTTTGTCCATAAAAATCATCTGGACCATATTCATTGACCACTCGATGATAAGCTGCTTTGGTTTCGGTGTAGGTGTCACTTTCTTCGGTAAACAATAAGCATCCTAGCTGTAAGTGAAAAGTAGAATAGGTCGGAAAATAAGTTGTTCCACCCATTTTTTGACAATATTCAATAAAGGCATGATAATTAACATAAAAAGACATACTTCCATGTGTTATCATTTCAGGTAGTTTTGCATTTTCCAAATCGTGTAGCTCGTGAAACCCTTTATCCATTGTCAATAAAACCATTCCTTTTTTTGATAGTTGTTGAAGGTTTTGTAAACATAAGATCCCCTTGTACGGAAAAAATAAGTGCGTATTTTTTAGTTTCGTTTGATAACTTTCTAAAATTTCATTTAAAATGGGTTCTTTATAAAAATCGCCTATATATGGAAGTGGAGAAAAATTAACGTTGATGTTATCTAGCTTATCAGTCGCACTCATTTCCGTCGTATCCACCTTCGAAGTCAATGAAATCAAACATTCTGCAATCGCTTGATTTTGGATAAGGAATAAGTCTTTCGGAATGGAATCAAAAAAGTAGTTCGCTAAAACCAGTATAGGCTGTTGTAAACTTTCTTTAGTTATTGTATGATTGGTGTAACGAAGTTTGATCTCGTCACCTTGAATGGCATCAAAATGAGCAACGTCTAATTTTCCTGCTTTGAGGTAAGTCTGAAACTGCTGATGCGTTTCAAAAAACTGTAAATTTTCTTCTACAATATCACTTAATATATAACAATAAGGCGGTAAATCTAACCCAATTTGACTCACCAAACGATCTAAATGTTTGAGGATATGAAAACACAGGCGACCATGACCAGCACCCAATTCTAAAATATATACTTTTTCTGTTTGATGACCTTTATACGATAAGTCCTTTAAAAAACCAAAAATCAACTCGGCATACGTACGACCCACCATCGAGTTACTCGTCAGATGATGTGGAACGGTTCCGTCTCGCCAAGCATCCAGTCCTTTATTGTTATAATAATCACGGTTGAGTTGCCAAATCAGACTTTCAGAAAAGGGAGTATTATCTTCTATAAGAAATGAATCGTTATCCATCGTACAAAATTGCTATTGGTGAAAAAATATCAACCAAACTCAGCTAGTTTGTACTATAATATGATAAAGATCAGAGCAAAAACAAACAAAGTGTTATTGAGAATGCAAATATACGTTTAATTGATGCAAGTTGCGAAGCAACTTATAGTTAATCAGTGATTAGTTGAAAAGTAAACCAATTTACACAATAACTATTATTGGTTTTATATTAGCTATTCCGCTCACGTATACGCTTGTAAAATTTTGTACCAATCATTAGAGCAATTCCAAAGGCAATGATTCCCAAAACGGCATACAAAGCATTTAAACCATTTTTATAAACGGCTAATAATGAAATAGCTAACAGAAAAACTGTCGGGACTTCATTGAGTAACCGAAGTTGGTAAGAAGTGAAAGGACGTTCTCCCCTTTCCATTTTTTCAATGATGGTTTTGGTGTAAACCACATAGCCCGTAAGTCCTGTTACAAATAAAAGTTTAACATGCAACCACGGACTCAATGTAAACCACTGCCAGCCATAAGCTGAAATCATCAATGATCCGAATGTCCAAGTAATATACACCGCAGGTTTGCAAATAATATTATAGACCCGCCATTCCATCAGATTGAATTGTTTGGTCAGGATTTCTTTTTCTGGCTCAGGCATATCCATTGCTTCTTCATGATACACGAAAATGCGAACTAGATAGAACAGTCCAGCAAACCAAGCCACAAAGCCTACCACATGCAATGCTTTAAACAAAGGAAGATATTCAGCCATAATTTTGTATTTTGCCAAAAATATAAAACTCTATGATGAGACATATCCTTATACTGTCAATTTTTTCGACCATCGCTCTGAATCTACTTGCCCAAAATCCCAATAAAAAGAAAATGGATACTTCCGTTTTTGATACTTGGAAAACCATCAACCAAACTACTATTTCCAATAATGGTGAATGGGTCTCGTATGTCGTTCAACCACACAAGGGTGATCCGAGTTTGGTGATTTTTAACACTAAAACAAAAAGTGAACGTTTTTATGAACGTGCTGATGAGCCACATTTTTCGTATGATAGTCAACATTTATTTTTTGAAATCCATCCTGCTTTTGATACCATTCAGGCTCAAAAAAGGCGGAAAATGGAGAAAGATGATTTGTCAAACGACACTCTTGCTATCTTAAATTTAAGAAATAATCAATTTGAAAAAATACCTGATCTAAAAAATTATAAAATTCCTAAAAAAGAAGATGGCTTTATTGCTTTTCAATTGGAAAAGCCCCAAAATACCAATCAAGATTCAGCTGTTGTCCGAATTGATACAAACACTCAAGCTGTCACACTCGAATGGGATAAAAAAGAAAATGATGATAACGGTTCTCGTTTGTATATTTTAGATTTAGAAACTCTAAAAGAGGATACTCTATTTTATGTGAAAGACTATTTATTTGCCGAGGAAAATAATCGTTTATTGATACACAGCACGGGCAACGATAGCACTTTACAGACGGGAATATTTTGGTTTGATTGTAATCGACATCAATTGAATCCAATTATCAAACGAAAAGGGAAATATAAAAATCTCACTTTTGACAAAAAGGGACAACAAGCTGGTTTTGTGGTGGATATGGATACGACGGACGCTCAAATTCGTCCTTGGCAGTTTCATTATTGGGAAGAAGGCAATCGACGATCTGAAATAATTATGGATCAACGTCACCCACAAATGCCCGAAAATCATTTGATTTCTGAACATTACGAACCTCATTTCTCAAAAGATGGGTCACATATTTATTTTGGGATTAACCCAACACCTATTTTTCAAGATACGACCCTTTTGGAAGAAGAAATTGTCAACGTCGAAGTTTGGTCATATCAGGATAAACGTTTGCACACACAACAAAAAGTACAACTTGAAAAAGATAAAAAGAAGGCTTTTGTTTGTTCTTATTATCCAAAATTTGACCGATTACAGATCATCTCCAATGAAATACAGAGCGAGGTTACTTTCCCTGAAAAAAAAGATCAACAATATGTCCTTTTATATAATGAAAAACCATATTTAGAAACAATTTCTTGGGAAGGATTTCCGTCGTATAAAGATATTTATGTATACGATCAATCTACAAGCATTCAGAAAAAAGTTGCTAAAAAAGTAAAAGCCAACCCAGATATTTCGCCTGACGGAAAATATGTATATTGGTATAGTAATCCCGATTCGGTTTGGGTAGTTGCCAGTACAAAATCACCGAAACCTACTGTCATTTCTAATTATATTGAAACATTGTTAGCCGATGAATTGAATGATCGCCCGATGGATGCTTATCCGTATGGAATTGCTGGTTGGACAGAAAAAGATGAAGCTATTTGGATATATGATCGCTATGATATTTGGCAGGTTGACCCTAAAAATCCTCAAAAAACAACAAAAATAACAAATGGTCGCCCTTCAAAAACGACCTATCGTTATATCGAATTAGATCAAGAAGTAACTCATATTTCAGCGAATGAACCAATTCTTTTACATACCTTCAACGAAATAACCTGTGCTGAAGGATATGCGTACTATGATCCTAAGACGGGTGAGGTGACAACGGCTATTTCTAGCAATCACCGTTATACTTCCCGACCTATAAAGGCTCAAAATTCTAACGAAATTATTTTCAAAAAAGAGAACTTTCAAGATTTTCCAAATCTCTGGTTAACGGATACTAATTTTGAACAACCATTTCAGTTCTCGAATGCCAATCCACAGCAAAATGATTATAGTTGGGGTACAATTGAACACATCGAATGGACAGCAACAGATGGTCAAAACATCCGTGGATTATTGGTCAAACCTGAAAATTTTGATCCCAATAAAAAATACCCACTGATTGTCAATTTTTATGAACGCAGTTCTAATCGTCTGCACCGACATCGTGCGCCGTTTGCACATCGTTCGACTATCAATTATAGTTTTTATATCAATCGAGGTTATGTCATTTTTAATCCAGATGTACCTTATAAAATTGGTTATCCAGGTGCGAGTGCTGAAAATGCAGTGCTTTCGGGTATCGAAAACTTGGTAAAAAAAGGATTTATCGACGAAGACCGAATTGGTGTCCAAGGACACAGTTGGGGTGGTTATCAGGTGGCTCATTTAGTGACCAAAACCAATATTTTTGCTTGTGCAGAATCAGGTGCGCCCGTGGTCAATATGTTCTCCGCTTATGGTGGTATTCGTTGGCGTAGTGGATTGAGCCGTATGTTTCAGTACGAACATACTCAAAGTCGAATCGGAGCAACCATCTGGGAAAAACCACAATTATACATCGAAAATTCTCCTATTTTCAACATGGATCAAGTTGAAACACCGCTATTGATTTTACACAATGATAAAGATGGTGCCGTGCCGTGGTATCAAGGCATAGAATTTTTTGTTGCCCTTCGTCGACTTCAAAAACCTGCTTGGCTGCTTAATTACAACAATGAACCGCACTGGCCTGTCAAACGTCAAAACCGAGTCGATTTTCAAACTCGTATGTCGCAGTTTTTCGATCATTATTTGATGGATGCGCCACAACCCAATTGGATGAAACGGGGTATTCCAGCAATTGAAAAAGGAATTTTGCAGGGGTTGGAAGTAGAGGAAAAGTAAATTCAAATAGTGCTGTTAAAATCGTTCCCCCAGTCAAAGTGGGGCTAAGACTAATCAAAACCAACATCTCATTTATATTTTCCATACTTTTGTCGCAGTACAATATAGCCGTCAAATACATTGAAAATATATCAATCCTTACATGAATAAATTATCATTACTTGTTTTCATCTTGACAATTGTCATATTTTCAAACTGCAACTCTGAAAATCAGTCATCCAAGCTCGATCCTAAAACAGATCAAATTTCGTTTGAGATCACCAGCTTGAGCGACCAAGATTATCCCGACAATCCAGATATTGGGTTTCGATCAGTAAGCTATCAAAACGACTTTTTTGCTGATGGATATTTACAGAAGCAACCCGAAGCATTTCATTACGATTTTTTCTTTTTGACGAAGCAATCAGATACGCTGGCGTTGAGAAATATCAATATTTCTGAATTGATTCCGACCATTCCAGTTCATCTTAGATCGAATGAATATTTAAGTTATATATCCTGCATCAACCAAGAATGGAATAGAAATCAAATTAAATTTGTAGCTGGTGAATTTTCAACAACACTACCCAAAGTCGTACGATTGGATTTGGCTCGTAATTGCCTCAATTCGTATTTATGGGAGATTATTTTATATATCGAAGAAGATGAACAAACCGTTCCTTACGCACACGGTTGGTTCGATTTTCCACATGATTTGTATGCTCAACTTTTTGAAGAAAAGAATGGTATTCCATTTTCAAAATATCAGAAAGCATTAGAAAACTGGGTTGATCCTGTTAGGGAAAAAATCAATTTGGATCATTTTGGACACGTCGTCCAAACATTGAAAATAAAATTTAAAGATCAATCGGATGCGATGTATCCACTCAAAGCCGCTCGTAAAAAGAAATTTAAAGAAATCATTTATCCAACTTCATTTTCTACGATGCGAGATTTACAGTCCGACTCTACCCTGTTTGCGACATTTACACCTCCTGGTTTTTACAACAAAAAAGACCCTCGTAAAACAGAATTGGGTCGATTTTATAATTTGGAAAATATTGAATTGTCTGAAATTAAAGCACCTGGATCAAGCGAACATTTATATGAAATTCAATTGACCTTTTCACACAAAAACAAGAAAAAATTCACAAAATTAGTGATCGGAGGTATCCATCTCGATGATTTTCCAGTTTTGGAAGAAAGTGAGGCGAATCAAGGTTGGAAAAACTCTATGGGAATCGGAAATCATTCTTTTTACGAAACATATAAAGATCATATTAACAAGCCTTCCATGCAATCCTCTTATTATGCTCTGCTGTTAGATGGTGAAGATAGGTGGCTTGATAGTCATACAGTTGGTATTGACGGTCCAATTTTTCACTTTTCAGATGAAGAAAAGAGGACGCTACATTTGTGGTTATTATCCTTTGAGCGTCATGCTTTGGTGGGGCATTATGAGATTGAAATGAAATAA
>JAHDFQ010000014.1:22864-34378 GCA_020628085.1 Saprospiraceae bacterium | reverse complement strand
ATTATCCTTTGAGCGTCATGCTTTGGTGGGGCATTATGAGATTGAAATGAAATAACTTTACTCGGCAATACCCTTATTAAATGATTTTTACTAATAAATTTGAGCTACATACTCTTTAGTATTCTACTTTTTCCCGTAAAAAGTAGCAAAACCTCGTTTTCCAAATTGCTTTTTTAAATGATTAGAAGTTAGAGCATTAGTTGATCTTGTCATTTTCAATAAAACTCTCTCGCTTGTAGCCATCCTACTTCCGAAATCTTTTGCTGATGTTATTCAATCAACACTATAAGTTATGTACCTTTAAGATGATATTTAGACTTTCGTTTTGTTGCTGGCAAGCAAAATCTTTAAGTCGTTTAACGGACAGCTACTCTGAGGAAAGCTTTTTGTAAAACACATTATGCTATATTTAATATATGACCAAAATCGCCATTATCCAAACCGAACCTGTTTTTAATGATCTTTCTAAAACTATAGAAAAAGGTGTTCAACACATACACGAAGCCGCTCAAAACGGAGCGCAACTGATCGTTTTTGCGGAAGGTTGGTTTGCTGGTTATCCTGCTTGGATTGACCATTGTGCGCATGTGGGTCGTTGGGATCATCCCGACATTAAAGCAGTTTGGGCGACGATGTTTCAAAATAGTTTGGAACTCAATAGTCCAGAAATGACTCGTTTGCAGGAAGCAGCTATTCAGACAAAAACCAATTTACTGTTTGGAGCAAATGAGCGTATCACGAAAGGTATTGGAAATAATACCATTTATAATGCTGCTTTTTTGATCGATTTAAAGGGAGATATTCAGATTCATCATCGTAAAACGATGCCGACGTATAATGAAAAATTGGTGCATGGATTAGGTGATGGACATGGATTAAAATCCGTTGATCTGGGTTTTGGAAAGATTGGAACATTGATTTGTTGGGAACATTGGATGCCACTGACTCGTCAAACAATGCACGACGAAAATGAAGATATTCACGTAGCACTTTGGCCTGCTATCTTGGATCGACACTTGCTGGCTAGTCGACATTATGCGGTGGAAGGACGTTGCTATGTGATCGCAGCGGGTCAGATTTTACGGAAATCATCCATTCCAGGTAATTTAGAACTTCCTAAAGAAATAATTGAGTCCAATTCGGAGTTTATTTTAAACGGTGGTTCTTGTATATTTGCGCCTGACGGATCGTATTTATTAGAACCTGTTTCGGATGTTGAAACGATTTTGTACTATGATCTACCTAATGTGTCTAATTTGATACAAGAACGTATGAACTTGGCGGTTAGTGGTCATTATCAGCGTCCAGATATTTTTGAATTGAAGGTCAATAAAAAACGATTATTTTAAAAAAGAAAAATGGAACAAAAAAAAGGAGTCCCAAAAAGAATAAAATTTAAACCAAAATCTGGTCAAACAAAATCATTTGCGATAAAAGGTACATTACTTTGGGTGTTCTTTGCCTTATTATTTTTCATCAATGCAATATTTAATGAATATATTAAATCTAATATTACTAACAGCTTTATCAATTTGATTGCTGACCTAGTTTCTCTAATTATCATTATTCTTATTTTCGCTCTTCCAGTTATTATTATTTTTTCCGTTTTAATAAAATTAATGGAAAAAGGTGTTGACAAAATATTCAAAAAGTAGGCACTTACCGTCACTTTGTAGCTTAATATTAAGAAAAAATGAAACCACTTATATATATAATTTTCAGCTCCATATTTTTGTTATCTGCTTGCAACAATAAAATATTGACAGGCAACAAAAAACTAAAAAAGCGAAAAACGGCTTTTTTAATGGATCAACTCAACCAAAATAAAAAAAAGGCAGAATGGTTTAGTGCAAAAGCTGCGATCAAATTTAGAGATGACAATCAACGGGTTAATTTGACTTCATACATTAGAATGCGAAAAGACAGCGTGATTTGGATGAACGTAAAAAAACTTGGAGTCGAAGCGGCACGGATTCAAATTACACCTGATTCTATTCATGTGATGGATCGAATTAATAAAAAATATATGGCAAAAGGATTTGATTTTATTCAACAAGAATTTCAAATGTCTGATGTCGTAGCGAGTAGTTTACAATTTCAGAATTTACAAGAAGTATTTCTCGGAAATCCTATTTTTATCCCTGTGGAATCAATGGATGCTTCGGTCGAAATGGATCGTTATCAAATGATGGGTTCATATCAAGGTGTAGAGTCGAAATATCAACTAGATGGTCGATTGTATGAACTGCTGTTGATGTCTTTTACAGATGACTATGATGGAAAAAGCGTAGAATTTCAATACGGTGATTATCAGATGAACGAAGAATCGCAAAATTATCCTTATTTTCGTGCCATTGATGTATTTAGTCCGCAAACGGGAAATGTAAGTATGAAAATGCAGCTTTCCAAAGTGGAAATCAATGTACCGAAAAGCATAAAATTTGAGATACCTAGTCGCTACACCAAAATGGATTAAATTCGTTTTATTATTCTTACTTTTTGTAGGAATCAATATCCATTTGGTATCGGCACAAACGGTCAAAGAATTAGAAGCTAAACGGTCAAAAATTCAGAAAGAAATCAATTTAACAAGCAAATTTCTTTCCGAAACTACCCAAAATAAAGAAGCTGCTCTACAACGATTTACTACCTTACGATCTCAAATTAAGAAGCGTAAATTACTCATTCAGACGCTTAAAAAAGAGATCAATATTACCAACAAACGGATCGAAAGAACGGATGCTGTTATACAGGCTTTGCAAGCTGATATTGAACAGTTACAAAAAGAATATGCAATTATTATCAACCAAGCTTATCGTCAAAAACTCACTCAATCCAACTGGCTATTCCTTTTTTCTGCCAAAGATTTTAACGATGCTTTTCGACGTTGGCAATATATCAAACAATACGATACGTACCGAAAAAAGCAAGCCAACCTTATCAAGGAAACGCAAATCACGCTCAATAAAAAAATAGATTTGTTGGCGAATAAAAAACGTCAAAAAGAACTGTTAGTCGACGAACAAAACGCTCAAAACCGTTTGTTAGCTGAAGAACTAGATAGTAGTAACGCTATATTTAATATGCTTCGGAAAGATGAAAAACGTTTAAAAAAGAACCTTGATACCTTTATTTCCCAGCGAGACGAACTAGATAAAATAATAGAAGAAATCATTATTGCTGCAACGAATATGGTCGGTCCAGTTGAACAAGATGTTGCAACAATTGATGAACCAGAGAGTGATATTTTAACTGCAAAATCTATTTCCACACCTGTGAGTTCAGACGAATTAAATGCTTGGACAAATTCTTTTGAATCGCAAAGAGGACGACTGCCCATGCCCGTTAATGAAGGTATTGTTACCCGTTTTTTTGGACAACAAGCGCATCCTACTATTTCGGGAATTACGATTCAAAACAATGGAATTGATATTCAAACGCCCAAGGGGGCAAATGCCAAAGCGATATTTGAAGGTGTCGTGGCAGGAACACAGTTTATTCCTGGATTTCAACATACAGTCATCATTAAACACGGCGAATATTTTACGGTATATTCTAATTTGGAAGAAATTTTCATCAAAAAAGGAGATCGTATTCAAAAGGGACAAGTTCTGGGACAAATCAGTACCAATAAAAAAGATAAATCCACTCAGATACACTTTGAAGTATGGCGAAATAAAAGCCGTTTGAATCCTAAAGATTGGATTGTTCGATAAATCTAAATCTGATTTGATTGCCAGTTATTTCTTTTTTGTTTTACTTCTTTTTAGATTTGTCGCCAAACGGTTTCTACATCATTAACGAAAAAGTAACTCTGTGTTATCACTTTTCCGAACCAATCAGATTTTTGCAAACGTATTGCTTATTATATATGCACTACTATTGCGTTTATCGTTGTTTTTTGTTCCTGTAGAAACATCGACTTCAACTGCGGGCGTCTGGTCTGATTGGGTTTTTCAAAAATTCGACCCTACTAGTATTGGAAGTATTATTATTACGGTATTATTGGTTTCTTTTCAAGCTACCTGTATCAATTATATGATTACTAAATATCGAATGGCGAATGAAATTTCGTTATTTCCTGGTGCATTTTACATTCTATTTTGTAGTATGCTACCCGATTTCCTGTACCTCTCTCCCATTTTACTAGGAAATACTTTTTTAATATTTGCGCTGTTGCAATTGATGGATACCTATAAAGAATACTCTTCGGCAGATAATATATACAATGTGGGTTTGTGGATTGGAGTGGCTAGCCTTTTTTATTTTTCATTTAGCATTTTTCTAATTTTAGGTTGGGCAGGTTTAAATGTTTTAAGAGCTTTCAAATTTAAAGAGCGACTGATGTTGATTACGGGATTTTTGAGTCCTTACCTGATAGCATTTACATATCATTATTGGTATGATAATGCAGACTACTTCTGGCAGCATCAAGTTATGGAAAACATCAGTTTTCTAAATTTTGAACCCACAAATGCCCTAACTTTATACATTGGTTTGGGTTTAACAGCATTACTAATACTGATAATATTAGCTAGCACTAGAACGTATAATTTGAAGAAAAATATTGGAGTTCAAAAAAACATAACGATTCTATATTTATTTCTACTAATCTCATTATTCACTCTTTTATTTCAAGCAAATATTGCAATTAATCATTTATTAATTTTAGCGATTCCGATTGGTATTTTTATTTCCTTCAATTTTACAAACATGTCAAATAGGCTCGCTGAATCGCTGCACCTTATCCTGTTAACCATTATTTTAGTCTATCAATTTATACCATTAATCGCCCTGTAAGTACTGATCTAAAGTAAGATTGTTAAAATTTTCTTATTTTATTTTATGAACATGCAAATGATAAATATTGGTTGTACTTTTGTCAATAAGAAACAAAAAGTTCAGTATAAATCACATCTAGTAAAGGATTTTTAATTTCTAAATTTTCCTTTTTAATTGGCAATAAAGCAGTTTTAAATTAGTTTACTAATCGGAAATTGAAATCTATTTAGGATTAACATTTTCAAAGTAAGCATCAACCTCAATTATTTAAACCGTTAATAAAACAGATCACAGCACATGAGAGGCATCATCTTATCATTTTTCTTTTTTGTAGGAACTTTTGGATATTTATTCGCACAAGGTGAAATGCCCGTTAAATGGTCATTCACAGCTGAGAAAATAAATAGTCAAGAATATGAATTGATTTTGACGGCTAATGTAGAAGAAGGTTGGTATGTTTATTCTCAAAACATGGAAGAAGACGGGCCAATTCCAACGAATATCTCCTTTGATAAAGGTCAAAAAATTGAGCGATTAGGAGACGCCATAGAAGTTGGAAAAAAGAAAGAAGCATACGATGAAATGTTTGATATGCAAATTGTCAAGTACGCCAATAAAGTTAAATTTTTACAAAAAGTAAAAGTAGAAAGAGGTGTAAAAGTAGTAAAAGGCGAGGTTGAATTTATGACATGCGACGATCACCGTTGCTTGCCCCCAAGCTCCGTTCCCTTTACCATAAAGCTATAAAATCGCGTAGGCAGTATCTATTTCTGTCTTTTTAGAAACATAATGTTAACATTTTTTGGAAAATCATAGGCAATTGGCAGTAAGTGTTGTTAAAACTTGCTGCCAATTGTGTATTTTGGTGTTTTATTTCAGAAAACAAACAAAAAAAGATTACGTAATTTAGATTGTAAGTAGTCAGTCAAACTACTTAATATCACAATAACTATTTAACGCATTCTGCATAATTAATCAGCAAGTTCATTTGCTCATTATTTTAGAATTCAAAAAAACATGAAACAATTTTTCGCATTATTACTCGTATTCGGTTCAATTAGTAATACGCTTATTGCCCAAATTTATGATCCTGTGTCTTGGTCTACGAGTTACAAACAAATCAGTGATTCAGAATTTGATTTAATCTACACGGCTACCATTCAAGATGGTTGGACGATCTATTCGCAGTACCTTGAAAGTGAGGATGGCCCGGTGGCTACTACAATTAATTACGATGAAGGTGCCCACTTTAAAACCGTTGGTAAAAATGTAGAATCCGATAAAAATAAAAAGGAAGGTTTTGACAAATTATTTGATATGAATGTTATCAAATATTCTAAAAAGGCAACATTCACTCAACGTGTTAAAGTTGCGAATGTCACTACACCTATCACGGGTTACGTCAATTTTATGACCTGTGATGCTACCAAATGCCTGCCACCTTCCGATTTTGATTTTACCTTTAATTTAAAACCTAAAAAAGTCGTAAAAGAAGGGGAGAAAAAGGTAGAAAAAGTTGTAACAAATACTAAAGAAAAAATAAAAGATGTCGCTTCTAATGTCGCTACAACTACTAAAGAAACGGCAAATCAAGCAGGTAAGGCTATCAAAGAAGCCGCGAATAAAGCTAAAGATAAAATTAGTACTACAGTAAAAAAGGCAGAAGAAAAGGTCGAAGAAGTCATTTCCGACACAGAGGAAGATGCTGAAAATGAAGCAGCAGAATCAGGTATTCTCGATCCCGTTAAGTGGTCGGGAAAGATGAAGTCTTTGGGTAATGATATGCACGAACTTATTTTTCAAGCTGATCTGGATAAAGGCTGGACGTTATATTCACAATTTACAGATGATAATGGTCCGATTCCAACTTCGTTTGAATTTGATAAAGCCGATCATTTTGAATTAGTCGGTAAAGCCGAAGAAGCTGGTAAAAAGAAAGAAGGCCCCGATCCTTTATTTGGTGATGTCAATGTAGTTAAATTTGTAAAAGGACCCGTTACATTTACACAAAAAATCAAAATCACTAAACCCGCACAAGCCGTAACGGGGTACTTGACCTACATGACTTGCGACAATAAACGTTGCTTGCCTCCTACCGAAGTCGATTATTTTATTAATGCAAATGCAGGTACTTTTTTAGTCGGCGAAGCAGCAACAGTTGCTATTGATAATATCCGAGGAGATAGCGAAAATGTGGCTACGGGGAATACTGCGGTTCTTCCTGCCGTTGGCCCTTATCCAGGTGAAATGGCAAAGGTTGACTTGAACAATCCCGTACACCAATGTGGAGAAACAGTAGAAAAAATTGAAGCTAGTCAAAGTTATTGGAGAATATTCGTATTGGGTTTCTTAGGCGGTTTGGTAGCTTTATTGACACCTTGCGTATTTCCAATGATTCCGTTAACAGTGAGTTTCTTTACCAAAGGAAGTGAAAACAAGAAAAAAGGATTAACGAATGCCTTTTTGTATGGTTTTTTCATTTTAGCAGTTTACCTCATATTGAGTATTCCATTTCACTTGATGGATACCTTAAATCCTGATATTTTAAATGATATTTCTACGAATGTTTGGCTAAATATTGCCTTTTTCGTCATTTTTATATTCTTTGCTTTCTCCTTTTTTGGATACTACGAAATTACATTGCCCCAAAGTTGGACAAATAAATCAGCTAGTGCGGAAGGTGCTGGTGGATTATTAGGAATCTTTTTTATGGCATTGACCTTGGCTTTAGTTTCTTTTTCTTGTACTGGTCCCATTCTAGGTTCATTGCTAGCAGGTGCATTAAGTTCTGATGGTGGTGCGTGGCAGTTGACCGCAGGAATGGGTGGTTTTGGGTTTGCTTTAGCTCTACCTTTTGCATTGTTTGCAGCGTTCCCAAGTTGGTTGAATAATTTACCGCAATCAGGTGGTTGGTTGACGACAGTAAAAGTTGTCCTAGGGTTTTTAGAAGTCGCTTTAGCCTTCAAATTTTTATCGAATGCAGACCTTGTTAAACACTGGGGATTGTTAAAAATTGAACCGTTTTTAATCATTTGGATTTTAACGTTCCTAGGTTTGGGTATTTATTTATTTGGAAAAATTCGTTTTCCGCACGATTCACCGAATCCACAAATTGGTTTGACTCGTAAAATATTGGGTGCATTATCTATCGGATTTGCAATTTATTTAATGAGTGGGTTTAGATACGATGCTGAAAAAGAATCCTTTACACCATTAACTTTGTTAAGTGGATTAGCTCCGCCTGTAGGTTATAGTTGGATTTATCCAAAAGAATGTCCGAATAATTTAAACTGCTTCAAAGATTTTGATAAAGGATTGGCTTATGCTCAAAAACAAAATAAACCAATTCTTGTAGATTTTACAGGCTATGCTTGTGTCAACTGTCGTAAAATGGAAGAACATGTTTGGCCAAGACCAAATATAAAACCATATTTAGAAGATGATTATGTATTGATTTCTTTATACGTAGATGAAAAAGTTGAACTACCAAAAGAGGAACAAATTACGGTAACTAAAAAAACGGGTGGGACTCGTAAATTGCGAACGAAGGGACACAAATGGGCACATTTTCAAACCGAATTTTTTGATACAAATGCTCAGCCGTATTATGCACTTCTTGCACCAGATGGTACACTTCTGAATCGTCCTGTGGGCTATACACCTGATGAAGCTGAGTATCAAAATTTCTTAGAATGTGGATTAACTGCTTTTGATGAGGTGAATCAAACCAGTATGAAATAATCACATTTTAAGTTGATCTATACCGAGAACGGGGTGAAAAACCGAAAATAGAAAAGCGGTTTTATCCCTTCGGCATCACTGTTCACGGGAAAATTACCATTTTGCAAATTCGGCAATTTATCCCGTGAACAGTATATTTACAAAACCGCCTTCATCATTGATGGAGGCGGTTTTGTAATTTCAGTCCTACTCTACTAATACTTCTTTGACCTGTTTGAGCTCTTTCCGATAAACAGAAGGACTTTTGCCAGTTGCTTTTTTAAACTGTTTATTGAAATGTGAAAAGTTTTGAAACCCACAACTAAAACTTACATCGGCTATCGTCAAACCTTCTTCTGCTAATAACTTACACGCATGAACGACTCGATATTCGTTGACAAATTGCGTGAATGTTTTGTGTGTGATTTTCTTGAAATAACGACAAAAAGAAGGAACCGTCATATTCGTTTCCGCCGCAATCTCCTCCAGAGGTATGCTTCGATCAAAATGGTTTCGTACATATTGATAAATCAAATCAATACGCTGATGATCTTGTACCGCAATATTTAGTGCGTATGATTCAGCATTTAGATACTCAAATTCCGTAGAATGAGCTAGTTCCTTGAGAATATTTAGGAACGCCAATAAACGATCAAACGCATTCAAATCACCCAAATCTAATAATTTCTGCCCTACTCTCTTTTTAGTAGAACCCGAAAATATTAAACCTAATTTTGAAGCATCCAGCATTTTTTTAATGGTTTCCATTTCAGGAATGTCCCAGAAATATTCCCCCATAAAATGATAGTCCATTTGTACGACTACTTCTTGCGGATTACCTAACATTCGATTATAAAAACCCAAATGAGGGAGATTAATACCCAATAAAACTAATAATCCGTCATTGTAATACGAGATATGGTTTCCTACATGACACTTTCCACTTCCAGAACTAATATATACAATTTCTAATTCTGGATGAAAATGCCAATACGCTTCGCCATTGCTGCATGGCTCGGTGAACTTCATATATTTAAACGAACTTCCAAAATCGGGTTCTATTTTTTCTAGTTGAGCTTTCATGTTCATTTTTTAAAAAACTATTTGTTTAATAATAATTCTATAGCTTAGTAAATCATTGTTTCTATATTCAGAATATAAATTAATATTTTTCTTATAACACAAATTAAAGAATGGCTCACATCAGAACTAAACCAAATTAAGTTTTAATTCCACGACTATAGTTACACTATATTTACTTTAAAAATACATTAAATCAATATAAATAGTTAATTTAGCATCAATATAGGACAATTTTGATAAAGTATCCAGTTTTAAACCTTCTTATATTTGCATTGTAATTATTACTAATATTTAATATTGGTATTTTTCTTACACCATAAAAATATAAGATTATGAAAACATTTAGTTTAAAAACTGTCCTATTGACTTTAGTTACCTTTTGTACTTTAGCAATTGCAAATGCAGCTGACACGAAGCCTTTAGCAGAGTTTAAAATCGAATCGGGCTCAAAAGTAGTTCAGGTATTGCTTTCTAGCAAAGACGTGGATGTGACGATAACGGATATGGTTGGACATATTTTAGTAAAGGATCATATTACAAATCGTAAAAATACGATCCGTCCATACAACTTCGGAGAATTAAAAAAAGGAATCTATTTTATTGAAATTTCTGATCGTTTGAGAACAACAACTCAAAAAATCACAGTTTCAGAAAAAGATGTATTGATAGACACTACGTCAAACCTTCGATACAAACCATTTTTTAAAGAAACAAATAACTATGTTGATGTCAACATGTTAATTGAAAACCGTCCAACGCAGGTTCAGATATTAGATAAAAATTCTAATATCCTGTATGACCATACATTTAACGATGTGCTATTACAAAAACGATTTAATTTGACGGAACTGGAAGAAGGTTCATACACAATGAGAGTCGTTCAAGACGATCACATTTACTTCCATACTTTCAATCAATAAATTGAATTAAAAATTTAAGTTTCATACATTTATCGAATGCCTTTTCTTTTTTGCAGAGAAAGGGCATTTTTTATTTCTTCGGCACACGTATCAAATATTCCTTTCCTTCTTTTACTGTCAATGAAGAAGCAATCAACCAAGGATTATATACTTTCAACATGCGGTAAGTAATTCCATTTTGAATGGCCCATTCTCCTAGATTGGATATTGTTTTATTCACTTTAATATTGATGTAATTATCTAAAGGCGGATAAAGTTGTTCCTCCTCAATTTGAAAACCAAATCTCTTAGGATCACTAATTATTTCTTTGTACGCTACAATCCGAAACACGTAACGAGCTGTTTCTTGATTCAGATTGAGGTCATAGTAATTGGTGGCTTTTTGCGCTTCTATTTCTTTTTTTAACCGACTACCACCCATATTATAGGCTGCTGCTGCTAATGTCCAAGAGCCGAAACGATCTTTTAGTTTTTGAAGATAAACACAGGCTGCTTCCGTTGCTTTTTCAGCATGATACCGCTCATCTACCTGCGACGAAATTTCTAAATCATACTCCGCACCCGTTCCTTTCATAAATTGCCACAAGCCTTTTGCACCTGCTGGCGAAGTCACGTTACGCAAACCACTTTCGGCAATCGCTAAATATTTAAAATCCTCTGGAATATTATTTTTGACTAGAATATCAGTAATCATTGGAAAAAACCGATTGGCTAATTTAATATTCTGAACCGTACTGGAATGCCAATATGAATTGACCAACAACTCTCGGTCTAATCGTTCCGAGACATCAAAATTATTTAGGGGCAATGCTTCTCCTGCAAATACATATTCTTTATTTTGCTCAATTCCAGTAATGATCTGCGGTAATTGTTCGCCATTTTGAGGTGAAGTAGTGCCTACATTTTGATTGGTCGTTATCTGGTTAGAAGTGTATGAAGCAAATAGTGCAAAAGATAGAAATGCAGCTATAGAAATGCTATAAATTGATATATTCTTTTTCATTATAAT
>JAHDFQ010000014.1:0-22764 GCA_020628085.1 Saprospiraceae bacterium | reverse complement strand
ATAGAAATGCAGCTATAGAAATGCTATAAATTGATATATTCTTTTTCATTATAATAGTGTTTGAAATGCAATTTATAACATTTTTAGTTCAGACACTATTTTAGAAATAATTTTATGATTAATTTATGTTTTAAGATGGTTTCTATATGGTGGTTTAAATGATTATAAATAGAAATACTTATTTTCTTCTTTTGATGGTTTGTAACCATATCTGTTGAGTAATCTGTTCTAAATCTTCATCGTTCGCTTGTATCATATTAGAAATCATACTAGATTCGCTAAATGACCAAAAAAGTCCCGCTTCCAGAAGATAAGGCTGTCCAGTCAAAGCATCAATTCTAAAATCAAACATAGAAAAATCACGACACCCCAAAGATTTGTGCATTGCTATCATCATTTGATTTAATCGAACTTGTAAAGTTTGGTTGACCAGAGCTGGACAAGTGGCTGGAATATTAATTTTTTCAGATTGAGAAAGTAAATCGCCTTCGTCATTAAACTTGTATTTGTCTGCTCTTTGACGGATTGGACGCTCCGAGTTTACACCATATTCTATAAAAGGTAAGGTGATAAATTTACCATTTAATTCAAGTATTGCACCCCTTATTTCTCGTCCATCAATATATGATTCCACTAAAATTTCATCATCGAAAGAAAAAGCATACGCCACTGCCGCTTCAAGTTCAGCGGATGATTGTACCAAACTCAATCCGTCGGAATTATCTGTAAAATTGGGTTTTACGATCAAGGGAAAATTTAACGAATTATATACAGTTTGTATATCGGTTGAAGTAGTCAGTTTAATACCTTTCGGGACTTGAACACCAATATCATGAGCTATAATTTTGGTCAAATATTTATCCTGTGCTTTTTTTAAAACATGACCTGACGAACCTACCAATGGAATTTGGAGCGTATCTTCAAACAAAATACGTAAACTCGTCAAACCTTTTTCACAAAACATATGTGGAATCACAAGAGCAGCATGTTGAACTCGATCCATCATTTTTTGTAAAGTAATTATTTCATCTCGTTGTTCTATATTTTTCGTTACTGTCCATTTTCCATCGGGATATGCCACTACAAACAGTAGTTCGAACCCTTTTGGTTGCGTCACTTTTTTAGCATATAAGATAGACAAATCAAAAAATAGTTTGGAGCTAGTTGAACCAACTAATTGTAAGGCGATCATGGGTTGTTTATTCGTTTTAATCTCCATCTGGTATAACGAGTTTTCCAATATTAAAATCAATTCTAGTCCACGATACTTGGTTGAGTAGATTCTCAATCAATTGATAAGGAATATTAATATGATTATTGAACCAAAAAGGCCACGGATCATTCCATTGAAAAACAGCTTCTTTTCCAGTCCAAACCCTTTTTATTAAAAACGAAAGTCGCTTGAAATCACCACAAGTTAACATCCGATATAGTTCATGATACAACCAATAAGTATGACCACTTTCTGCATTAGGCAAATAGGTTTTATCTTTAGATGATTTATAATATGCGTTTGCACCTTCGGGCTGATTGTGAAAAAGCGTAATGGCAGAGTGTGTTCGAGGATTACACTCGATTGGGATAACCGTTCCGTCTTTTTTAATAAAAAAATCAAAAGATATTTGTCCTGTAGCCCCAAGTTGTCTTACAAAAGAATGCACCCATTTTTCTACCTCTGGCAGGTTCAACATTTTGTAATTTACCTGAAAAGGAGAAGAATCGCAGCATATATAAAGGTTGACATTTCCGTCTATAGTAGTCGTATGCGTACAAATTTCTTTTCCTTCTATATATTCTTGCAACACCCAGGTATCGTTAGGACTAATAGGCAAATTCCGAACTCGATCTTTCCATCCTGCATGAGGAATTGTTCTTAAGTCAAGGCGATAAACAGGGTCGTACTCAATTTTTTTGAGGATATATTTTTTATTCCCATCAAATGCCATAGATAGTAATTGATCCTGACTTTCAATCAGATAAGATTCTGGCGCAGCTAATCCAAACTGAGTAGCCAATTGTGCAAATTGATGCTTATCGTCTAGCTGTTGAACAATATCTTCGTCAAAATGAAAGACCTTTGTCGTATCAGGAAACATAGGTTTTGCTATGGCATCATAGAACGCTGATTTAGGACTTGCCACAGGAATGAAGTGTGTGACGTTATAACGTTGTGCGATAGATACTAATGATTGACAGTAAGCTTCACCATTATCTTCAATTTTTGGAATAACTATAAAATTATCGACACTATTTGAAAATCGAGTTCCACACCAACGATAGAGTGCTGTTTCTGCTACAATGACACGATCACCCATTGTATGAAACATCCTTGCTAATTGAAGGCATTTCGTCATTTTCCCTCCCGTGAGCAAAATGGTTCTTCCACTATGTTTTGGTGCTTTTTCTGTACTGAAAAAAAGTAATATTTGTGCGCAGACAACCACTACCAAAGTAAGTAATCCGCCTATCAATAATATGAAGATAACAAGAATAGATTTTATAAAATTTATCATATTAATAAACTCGTCGTATGAGCGTTACGCCATCACGTAATGGTAAGATAACTTGTTGTACACGCGTATCTTCACGAACAGATTGATTGAATTTTTTTATGGCTTGTCCGTTTTTGGAAGCAGGATTTTCTTGATATACTTGCCCCATATATAAAGTATTATCTACACAAATAAGACCTCCAATTTTAACAAGATTTTTTTCTAAAATGGTAGTATAGTAGTTAAAATAATTTTCCTTGTCTGCATCAATAAAAACGAGATCAAAACTATCACCTGCCGTACTTAATTTATGTAAAGAGACTGTTGCATCACCAATAAGTATTTCAATTTTGTTTCCGTGTGGACTACTATTACACTGTTTTTTGGCAAATGTTGCAGCAAAATCATCGTACTCACAAGCGATCAATTTTCCATCTTCGGGAAGTGCTTCTGCCATAGCTAAAGAAGCGTAACCTGTAAATGAACCTACTTCTAAAATACGTTTAGTGTTTGTTATGGCGACTAGCATATTCAAAAACTGCCCCTCTACCCCACCAGAAACCATTTCTTTCTCCAGACGAATTTGAGTTTGTCCGTTTTCGTATGCGCTATCCCAATCTACTTGATTTGTTTCCTTTTCTAGTTGAACCAAATCCGTTGAAGGACGAGTAGAATATTCAGAAATATACTGATCTAATGGTTCTATCAACTGAATACTTTCTTCCATGTTTTGGAGGATTTCAGTAGACACATTGGCTTCCTGTAATTGTTCTTGTAGTGCAAGTAATTTTGCGCTTAGAATTGTATGAGGTGTAACTGGTCTAAGTTGTTGTACGTCCTTGGTTGTATGGTTCACCATTATTTGTTTTAAGTTGGTTTTTATAAATCTATGATTAGAAAGAGGTTTGCTTATATTTATGTAAGTAGTAGGTCAGAAAAACCCGCCTGCCGTCGGGCAGGTTAATATAATAACCGCCTTCAAAACCTCCAAAAAAGTCATAAAAACCTCCTGATCGTCAGTATTTTACGATTTTTTTGAAGGTTGGCGTTATTATATAAGTAATTTTGTCCGACCGCTTATAAGCAAACCTCTTTTGAGTTTATCTACTGTTTTTGAATATTGTTGACTAAAGTTGACCAGTTGGTATCTTCGTAAGAATCCAAGACAACATCTGCTATATTGTCAACGTGTTCATCATGGTATGCCCCTAAGTTGGCAACTGTTTTTATTCCTGCTCCCTTTGCTGATAAAAGAGAAATGACAGAATCTTCAATTGCGACACATTCCGATGGTTCAACACCATAATGTTGGAGTGCTGTTTGATAAATAGCAGGAGAAGGTTTCCCTTCAGAGGTATCTTTTTTATGAAAAATATGATCGAAATCATCTGCCGATAATTCAGAACCTGCTGCATCTAAAATGGCATTGGTGTTTTCTTCGTAAGTAGAAGTTACCCATGCGACCTTTGTACCTGCTTCTTTTGCGCTCTTAATTAAGTTGACTAAACCTGGACGAGGCTTTACTTGATCTTCTACAATCATTTGACCTGCCAGTTCAGTTTTGCGAGCATGAATTTTTTGAATTAATTCATCTGACATTTCCTGATTGGTTGCAGTAGAAAGTAATTTAAGTCGATTTTTACCACCATTTGTTTGTAGTAAATCTTTGTAAAGTTCGGGGGTCCATTCCCAGTTAACACTATTCTCTGACATCGCTTGATTATAAGCACGACGTTGATATTCTGATGTTTCTGCTACGGCACCGATTGAACCGATAAATAATACTTTTGGAGTCATAATTAGTTTGATTATAGTTAAAAAATTTAGTTTTTAGATACAAGGATTAAATATTTTGAAGAACAGCATGGCTACTATGGTCATGAGCTACAGTTGAAGGATCTTCTAACCCAACATCTTCACAATGGGGTTCTACACCTAGACCATTTCTAGGATATTGTTTACAAATAATTTTATACTCTTGTATAGATTTTTCGAGTTCGTCATAGGTTAGTTCATTCAAATAGCCACACGTTCCAATTTTTCCTTTTGGTAGTGGTGCAACCAAATTACCACCTCTTTTCTCTGTTATTTTCACCTGAGCTTGGTATAATAGATCAACATCTTCTAAAACAGGATGCCACAAACTCAATTCAAAGTTGCTGATAAGTCTCAAAATTCTATCCCTTTCGTCTTTATTAATCCAACCTTGTTTATAACTTAATTGCGCACCAAATCCCATTCCACAAGCTACAGCATGACCGTGTAACATTCCTGATGGGATTTCATATCCTGGTGACCACGTATGTCCGTAGGCATGGGGACGACATTGATGTGTTTCATACAAATTAGAATATTCAGATTGCACGTAACTTTTCATTGCTAAAGAAAGCACCCGTTGCCCTTGATTGCTCAATTTTGCATCAGTAGTACTCGTTCCAAATTGCGATGTAATTAAATCAAAACCCGTTTCTTCTAATAGGTCGAATAATTCCGAATCTTTTACGACAGCCATTTTGATAATTTCAGCTACACCATGTCGAATCCAACCTGTCTTTAAGGTTTTGAAAAACGTACGATCGGTTAAGGTCAACACAGGTGCATGATAAGCTCCAAATAAATTTTTGAATCCAAATCCATCGCAGCAAGTTCTAGGAGAAGGCCCAGCATCTATTCCTGATACAATAGAAGTAGCCAACATTACGTATGGCGTGCTTCTATGATAAAGCGCACACGCTAAACCCCCAGTGTCGGCAATAACACCTCCTCCGACAATCAAAACAGGCTCTTGTCTTGAGACTCCAATATTTTTAAAATCAGATAAAAGGGACTCTACCATATGAATACCTTTATCAACTTCCATCGCTCGATAAACCAATAATTTTAATTCTATCTGGTGGGCTTTAAAATAGGCCGTCAACTCTTCTCCATAGTTGTCATGTACGTTAGAATCAATAACACAAACACATCGACCAAATGGCTGGTACACATTGCGTAAAATCAAATTATCATGATCTAATACGCCTTCGGTTATATGAATTTCTGTCACCGTAGATGTGGTCATAACCGCATCAATATGACTACCATCCTCCGTACTATTGACCTGCCCAGATGAAGTTCGGTAGGAAGAAGTTGGATAAATCGCATGTGGGTCTTCTTGTTCTAGTCGATCTAATAACGGAATTATTTTTTCAGGATCACCATACGTAAGTAAGAGTTTGGAGATCAGCACCTTACGGTTGCTATTTTCAGTTAATTTTCTATTGGCCGTATGCCATTGTTCCTTTAATTCTGGTGCTATTTCATTGGCTAACTGCCCTAATAAGGAAAATAATTGACTGGCAGGCATGGCATAAACCGTTTTCAACTTACGTAACAAACTAAGCGTTTTGTTCGAATATTCATTCGGTAAATCTTGAACTAAATCCATAGAAAAAGCATCTATTTTACGCAAAGCTTCTAGCAGTTCTTGAAAAGCATGATGCTGCACCATTTCCTTTAAAGGTAGTAGTGGGTTTAACTCTTGAAGTAAAGTTGTAATGTTTGTTTTCGATTTCGTTTTAATCATGGTTTAAGTTTTTACAAAGCAATGCAATAGTAACTATCAACTGTCAGTCAATACACGAGCATACTAGCATACTAAACACGCTTGTTATTTATTATTAATCTTAATATTGTTCTGTAAATTATGGTATACTACTATATTGGATAGGTGCGTCAACCGTGACTTGTACACAAGAACAGGTTCACCTGACATTGAGTTATATAAATTGTCTAAATATAGAATATATTTAAAAAAAACTTGGATTGTATATATGAAGAGCTGTTGACAATTCTAACTCAATTTTAGTAGTAGATCAGCTTCTTTTTTATCAACTAAATTCTTTTATCATTATCGTTGATGCCTTAATGTAAGTAGAATTGATTTCGGTGGTTTATGTTTATATTTTCAATTATTTTTAGTTAATAAATTAGATTAAATTTACAAAACACGATTATTTGGTGATAAAAATTAATTTATAATGGACTAAATCTATAAATATATAGATAACTAAATTTTATTTAAGACAAAAACTCGAAGTCTATCTGTGAACTTTTCACTTCTCTTTATAAAAATTATCTTTAAAAGATCTATTAACTTTTTTACACGGAAGATACACAGACCACATTTACTATATAACATATTGAAATGCGTCTTTCTATTTTGAAGCATATTCAAAAGAATCCTTACTTTTGGGAATGCAAAAAATATTAATTATACAGACTGCATTTATTGGTGATGTGATCTTGGCGACTCCTGTTTTGGAAGCCTTGCACGAGCATTTCCCAAATGCAAAGATTGATTTTTTGCTACGTAAAGGAAATGAAGCTTTATTAAGGGATCATCCCTTTTTGAATGAGCTAATTATTTGGAATAAAAAGGAACAAAAACGTCAACATCTCCTCAAAACGATCCGATATATTCGTTCCAAACGATATGATTTAGTGGTCAATTTACAACGTTTCTTTTCAACTGGATTGATTACGGCTTTTTCTAAGGGAAGTGTCAAAGTAGGGTTTGATAAAAATCCTTTTTCTATGTTTTTTGATATAAAAAAGTCCCATTTTATACGAAAAGACAAGCATGAAGTAGATCGTAATTTATCATTAATAGACCAATGGATCATTCCTAAAAATAAACGTCCTAAACTCTACCCAAGTGCAGCCATGTATCAAAAAGCAGCAGATATTCGTGCTACTCACACTGAAAGATATATTTGTATTGCTCCAACTTCCGTTTGGTTCACTAAACAATTTCCTGCTCAAAAATGGATCGAATTAACTCATCTTTTACCAGAAAAATACACTATTTATTTGTTGGGCGCACCAAATGATAAAGTTGCCTGTGAGCAAATAAGGAAACAAAGTAATCATAAAAATATAGTCAATTTAGCGGGACAACTGAGTTTGTTGGAATCAGCAGCATTAATGCAACATGCACAAATGAATTATGTAAATGATTCTGCGCCTTTACATCTTTGTTCGGCAATGAACGCGCCTGTCAAAGCTATTTTTTGTTCAACAGTTCCAGATTTTGGTTTTACACCTCTTTCCAACCAATCAGAAGTCATTGAAACGAGACATATTCTACCCTGTCGTCCTTGTGGTTTACATGGATTTAAATCCTGCCCGAAAGGACATTTCAAGTGTGCCGATATTGATGTCAATCGGTTAAGTATCTCTTAAAATAAATTCTAAAAAGCGTTTACTTGAGAAATTGATACTTCAATTCTATACTTCTAAGTAATGAGCCAAAAGATTAATATCAACCCTTTATCTGATATAAATAAATGAAAAAAGTTAAAGGCTGCTACTCGATTGCACCTGCTTGAATACTGTTACCTGAGGTTTGGTTAACACCGTAGGATAATATTTTTAAATTGGTATTTCCAACATTATTATTTAGTAAAACCCAAGCATATTGAAAATCTCCATCTCCGTTGCCTAGAACTCTAAATCCTAAATAACGTTGACCATTTCCTTCAAATAAGCCACCATTACCAACCGATGTACCTAAAACAAAGTTTCCATCCGTTGACCATTCACGATCTGCATCTATCAACTCATCCTCTTTTAAAGCGTCTGGATAACCAAAGGTTGAACTATCTAATATTTGAACGGTGCTGCTGGGTTGTACTCTTACGGCATATCCAGTACTCAACTCAATGATTTCAAAGTGAAGGAAAGTATTCTCTAAATCAGGCAAGTTGAAGGTGTAACTATTTTCAGGTGTTACGTTGATTTCCATGATTTCACTGTAAATTTCATTCTCAGTTGCAACTGTAGTAGATTCCAGTTCATTTTGTCCTGATTTAGAACAGGAAGAGAAAAGAACTAGGGCTAGGAATAAAAGATTCAAACTTGTTTTCATGTTGAAAGTTTTTGATTAATGATTGAAAGTGTATGATTATTCATACACCAAAAGGTATAATTGCAAAACTTTGGATCATGAAAAATATTGTGGATAAAATAAATTTTAATGGTTGACTATTATCATATCAATTAAATATCATCTACCTCTTTTCTCTCCTTTATCAATTTTACTTTTAAAAAATAACTCAACGCAAAAATGACGATTCCTAGACTAACTCCGTAACCGAGTAAATCCGTTTGTCCGTCCCAAGTAACGATTCGTCCAGTAAAAGAAACGCCCATTACTAGCACAATAACTTTTACTAACTTGGCTTTTAATTGGTCAATATTTTTTATTTGAAACCATTCGGGCAAGTTGTCTACTGGACTGATGAATAGCTCAAAAAGTCCTATTCCAATGATGAAAAACACGACTCCAATGAGTACCATATCAATCGCTTTCAGTGATTTTAATATGATTTCACCTTCTTCGGGCTGTTCAAATAAAATAATTTGAATCACGTTCGTGATTTCATAAAAGGAATAAAAATAAACGCTGATAGCTAAGATGATAATACCAACTACAGCTATCAACGTAAATAATTTTAATAAGAATCCGAGGGCGTTTTGAATTTTCAAGATAAAGGTTTTTAGGGTGAATAGGATTCCTACTCCAAATTTCCACTTGCCCAAATCAATTTCTGCTTCAATATCTGATACTTCGATTGTAATTTTTTAAGTTTGAGATTGGTATCAATCAATTTTTGCTCTCGACTGTTAAGTAAGAAGATGGAACTTTCACCAATACGAAATTTTTCATTTTCAGCATCGAATAAACGTTGGTAGTTTTGAAGAATCTGATTTTGAACATCAATTTGATCGTTGGTGACCGATAATTGTTGTATAATAATGGCGATTTTATTACGAATATCCAGTTGTTTTTCAGATAATTTATAATTGGTTTGCAACTGCTCGATACGCACTAATTCTAAACCTGCACGTTCTTTACGTAGTAAAAGCGGATAAGAAAATTTGACTCCAAATTTATAATTTTCGGTCAATAACTGATTAGCATTAAAGTCATCTGTTCCATTTCCACCTAAATTAAACCCATCGCCTAGAAAGTTATAACTCACCCGTAGATTGGGTTTAAATAATTCTCGTTTGAGGCGTTCTTTCACTTCTAACTGACTCTGTTTGAGACGTAATTGACGTAACTCTGGGTGTGTATTTTCAAAATTATCAAAAGTTGTCGTTGCTAAAAAAGCATTTAATGCTAAGTTAATTGGTAAAGGAATTGGTTTGAGATCATCTGTTATTTCTAATGGAACTAAATCATCGAACCATAAAAAATTGGATAATTTTAGTTGAGCATTTTCATAGTCTAGCTGTGCCTGATCTAAATCAATTGTCCTATTTTGTACCTGAATCATCGCTTCCAAAGTATCAATGGCAGGCTTATCTCCCTGTTCATATCCAAGTTTAGTATTTTCGAATCGAACATTGGAAAGATTCAACGCCGTTTGATATACTTTGAGTACTTCCGCCGCAAACACCCAATCCCAATAGGCTTCTGTGGCATCTAATAATAAATCGTTGATTAATATTCGACGTTCAGCATCATTAATCTGCGTAAAAAAACGAGCTTGTTGTACTTGTGCACGACGTTCATCAAACATAAGCCCTTGAAGCAGTGGAACTTCTACTTTTAAGCTCAATTGTCCATTATCGGGTAGGTTGTTTTCTGGATTTAAGAAAATTCCATCCGCCCAATTATAGGATACTTCAAAGTCAACGCCATACCAAGTTGGTATTTTCATACCTGCGTTGCCCTCTCTAAAATAATTTTTAGCATCAAAAGACTTAGCGTCGTAATCGGCAAACCATTTGGGGTCAAAACCGCCCCGTGCTTTAAGAATGTTTGCACGTGCTTCTGCATCTAGCAGACCAGCTTGCTGCATTACAGGATGATAAGCACGCACCCAATCCAAATAGGCCTCCAATGTCAAAACTTGTGTGGTATCTAATGTTTGAGCATTGCTAGAAACAGTTAAACTAAACCACAAAAAAACAGATATAATAACTCTCATTATTTTGCTACAGCTTTAACAGGTGGTTTAAATTTGGTGTCGATTTTATTATTATCATCTTCGTAGAAATCAGCTGGGAAACCATTTAATTGTCGCCAGATTTCGTACCAAACAGGCACATCAGTCAACAAGGCAATCCCTTGAACACCAGTGCCTAAGCGTAGGATTTCTGGAAAAGGTTGATCGGGTTGATTGGATTTGACCAACAGGCGATATTCATTATTTTTATTGGGAATATTATCCATTGCTACTACTTCTCCACTGTATGTTCCAATAGAAAAATCAGCCCAACCAGAAATAATGAAAGCTTGCCATCCATCAAAAATCAACCGTACTTCTTGTCCCGATTGTAGTAAGGGCAAATCCATTGGTCGAGCATACAACTCCACCGCAAGTTCTCTTTCCAAGGGTACGATAATCGCTAGGTTATCTCCTTCTTTTAAAACTTCCCCAATACCTGATTTGATGGTTTGGGTGATATATCCTGTTTGCGGAGCGATGACATAATACATGCTGTTCCGCATCGTATAGTTGGTTAATTGGTTTTCTACTTTCTGTAAATCTCCTTTGGCTTCGTACAATGTTGAGAGTGTGGAAAACTTATCGGAAGAAGCTTTGGCGATCTTGTTCGCATACTCTTGATCGACAGATTCGAGACTTATTTTTGCAATACTCAAATCATTCTTTAATTCTTGTAATTTATTTTCAACGCTCACTAACTTTGCTTCTGTTTCTTGAACTTTAAGGCGTTTTAATTCCACATCATTCAAAGATTTGATTCCTTTTTGATATAGTGTATCCGTTCGACGGTATTGAAATTCTGCAATTTCGTAATCTAACTCCGCTTGTTTTATATTGGCCTCGTTACTTTTAATTTTAAATTCAACTTGATTAATTTTATTCTGCAATTGTCCTTTTTTAAATTCCAGTTCTTGCTCCAAGGCACTTATTTGCTGATCTAATGCATTTGCTTTAGATTTATAGCTTTCAATAGCGCCTTCTTTAGCTGCTACTTGATTACTTGTTCGATCAACTAATTGGGGATCAAAATATTCGGACTTTACCTCTGATAAGAAAACGATGGTATCTCCTTTTTGAACCAAGTCTCCTTCTCGTACATACCATTTTTCAATTCTACCAGATATAGCAGAATTAATATCTTGAGGACGTTGATCGGGTAAAAGTGTCGTTACTTTTCCTTTCATTTGGATGTTTTGAGTCCACGGCAAAAAGAATGTTATAAACGTTATGATAAAGAAAACAGATAGCCACCAAGTCATCATTCGGTTGGCTTTGGGCAGCTTTTGATGTTCGTAGGAACTATAGTCCTCTATCCTTAGCTTTTTGTTGATACTATTTTTAGATATATTTAGCATAGTTCTATTCCTAATTTGATCGTTTTGTTGTTTTTAAGTAGTCTAATTGGCTACACTTGCTGTTTCGTTACTAGATCGGAATACTTCTTTGACATATTCATTATCTTTAATTTCTTCATAGTGACCGTTAGCAACTACCTCACCTGCTTTAAAAATAATAATTCGATCACATCTTTTAGCGAAACTTAAATTATTTGAAATCGCTAGCATTGTCCAAGGGTTTTGCTCATTGAGCAAGAAATTGATGATATTTTGCTTTTCTAAGCGTTCGACTCTTGGTAAGAAGTTTTCTAGTAATAAAAGAGAAGGTTGGATTAATAATACCCGAGCTAGTACTATTTTAGATCGGACACTTCTTGGAATGTTCAATCCATCTGCTAACAATTCCGTTTCATAACCTTCAGGAAGTGTATTGATAAAGTCGTGTAAGTCAATATCTTTAGCAACTTTAATAATATGTTTATAGGTAATATTTTTATCTCCTAATTGTATATTCTCAAATATTGTACTATTAAAAATTTCGTCTTGGTTACTTAAACTTCCTATATATTTTCGTAATTTTTCAATATGAAGATCACGCAAAGGCACACCGTTATATGTAATCATACCAGTATAATTTTCATACAATCCTTTAAGCGTTTTAATCAAAGTAGATTTTCCAGAACCGTTGTATCCTGATACACAAACACGCTCTCCTGCCTTTATTTGCAAACTAACATTACTTAGAGTTGGTCGATTGGCATCTCCATATTCATAACCTAAGTTATCAATTTGAACTTCCATGCCTCCCTCCTTTTCGAATTCTTGGATATCAATCCCAGAATCTTTTTCTAAAGGTAAATCAGTAACGTAGCCAATTTTTTCTAATGCGGTCAAAACGTCATAGATATTTTCCATACCTAAAATTAGTTTTTCCGCAGAACTCATAATCAAAAGTACAATAATTTCTGCGGCGACAAATTGCCCCACACTAATCTGATTATCAATAACTAATATACTACCCAAGATTAAAAGTGCCGCTGTGATGGTCGTTTTAAAAAGAACAACACTACTATACTGAATTAGTAAAACCTGAAAATGCTTTTTTCGAGCGGTCATATAATTCGTCACTAATTCATTAGTACGATCAATTGGTAATTGGCAATCACTAGATGATTTAAAAACATACATAGCACGACCTAATTCTTCTAACCAGTGCGCTACTTGATATTTATATTTACTCTCTTTAAGACTCGTTTTAAGACCTCGTTTTCCTGTAAAAACGAAGATAGAAACCATGATAAGTAGTAGAATGACTCCAAAAAACACAAAAAATGGGTGATATAAAGACAGTAAAATTAATCCAAAAAAGATTTGTAAACCTGCCGAGGAAGAATCTATGAGTATCTTTGGAATTCCTTTTTGAAGTGTGATTGTATCAAAAAATCGGTTAATCAATTCAGGAGGGTAAATGCCTTCTAAATGATCGAGCTGCAAACGAGGGATTCTCCATGCAAATTCAAAAGCAGAACGATTGAAGATTCGTCGTTGTAGTGTCTCGGTTACCGTTAATTGCATCACGGTTAGTATACCATTTAAGGCAACACCAAGTGTGATAATTCCAATTAATAGAAACAGTGAAGAAGACAATTCACCTGCTAACATCAGGTTAATAATAGACTGAATACCAAGCGGTAATGACAAGGTAATCAATCCTGCAAAAATTGCATATAGATAGATATAGGTAATTTCCTTTCGATCTAAATCTAGTAGTTTAAAAAAACGTTGCGTTGATTTCATGTTCCGATTCCTTATGGTTTATTGAGTAGAAATGAAAGAGGCATTTAAAATTTGATCTTCCGTTATTCCATGTGGTTTAGGTTTTTCATCCTTACCCACATTGACAAAAACTATTTTTTCTATGGTAATAATAGGTTTTTTAGTGATGATATTTCTGACCTCTGCCTCGAAGGTAATAGACGTACGTCCAACTGAAATGAATGCTAGTCCGATTTCGACGATATCACCTTGTCGAGCTGAATTGATGAAGTCTATTTCGGAAATATATTTGGTTACAACCTGTCCACTTTGCAATTTAGACATGGCATAAATAGCTGCTTCTTCATCAATCCATTTTAATAATTGTCCACCAAAAAGGGTGTTAGACGCATTAAGATCGCCTGGTTTAATGAGTTTTCTGGAGTAAAATTTCATTGAAATTCTGATTTTCGTAATTTGTCTTGTTTCTCTAATTAAAATTTAAAACCTCTACTTAAGTTTTCTTTTTATAGCTCTATTTTTTCGCTGAGCTAAATATCGATGCGCTGATTTGCTACAAATGTGTAATAAATCCTCAATGCGCTTTTTTTTATGTTTATATACAATATCATAACCAGGAACACCTAGTCGTATACTTGCCAAATAAACAATTGGATTTTGACCTTCTTCTTTTAAAAACAATTCAGCGTAGTGTAAATCTCTAAACTTTCGACCAAGATTATATAGTTTCCATTTGATGAATCGAACATATTTATTAGGAAGATTTGTTTGATTCCGAATTGTTATTTTCATAGATATTGATTCTATCCAACTTCAAAACAAATTACTGTACACGAAGTTTCTTTTCTTGTGGTAAAGTAGCCATTTTTCCTTTAGACGATAATATGAGATTGAAGGCAAAAAATTCTAACATCTCTTTTAAGTTCTCCACTAAGTCATCATCATCCTCGTTTAAATCTGTTAATCGAGGAAGATGTTTTGCAAAATATATATTATTGTTTGCCGTTTCAATGAGAGTTGATGCCAAAGTATTTGGATATGGAAATAAAGGATTGACGGCTAAAATACAATCCGCTATTTTACCACAAAGGGTTTTATAAGACAGGAAAAAACCTTCTTTGTTGTCTTCATCCACCAGTTTGTTATGGTATCCTTTTGCCCCTTCTGTTACTACGATTTTATGCAATACTTCTTCGTCCACAAATTCAATTTCAGTATTTCTTTTAGCGGTATCAACGATGACATCTAAAATAATTTTCATACGTCTTTTAGGGTCAGTAATATTCATCGTATTGAGATCAATACGTACAATTAGCCATTCCCAGTACCAGTTGAGTAGGTAAACAAAGAGATTATGTTTGTTTTCGAAGTAGCGGTAAATAGAAGCTTCTGTGGACTCTATTTGTTTTGCCAATTTTTTAAAATTAAACTGCTCTAGTCCTAAATCATCAATCAACAAAACACTGTTTTCGATGATACGTTTTCCTAGCTTGGTTGTTTGAGGGTCTCTTAAAAATAGCCCTTCATTTATCTTTAGATTTATTATAAATGGATTCATGACTTACGTAAATCTTTTTTAAGAAATAAAAGTAATTGGATTGGATATTTTTGACACAACACAAGAGCTTTCAATAGCAATTAATTAAATATTATTCTAAAGTTTTCTAAATGAGTCATGACCCATTGGATTTTAAACGCACTTACAACTTTTATTAGAATATCCACTATTGTTATCGAAAAGATCGAAACTCCTGAACGTCATAGCAAATCATACCAACTCTAATTTTTCAATTTTGTCTTTCAATTCTTTGCGAGCCCAAAAGATTCTACTTTTAATTGTACCGATTGGTAACTGCATTTCCTGACTTATTTCTTCGTATTTATAGCCTTGATACATCATCAAAAATGGTTTTTTGAGATTATCACTTAAAGCGTCTATTAATTCCAATAGCTCGCTAGCACGAAGACTACGCTCGCCATCATTGAATGACTTATTGGGTTGATTCATTAGTAGAATAGCATTGTTTGATGCCTCTTCTATTTGCTGTCTTCTTTGTCTTTTACGATAATCATTGATAAAAGAATTTTTCATAATGGTCAATAACCAAGCCTTCATATTGGTATCAGATGAAAATTTACTTTGGTTTTTGATCGCTTTTAAGGCAGTATCTTGATATAAATCTTCTGCAGCAAATCTGTCCTTTGTAAGTTTCATAGCAAATGAACGTAAATAACCAGATAGGGTATTGAATTCTTGAAGAAAAAACGAAGCATCAATCGTAGTATTCATAATTTAATATTTGATTTAGTTATTATAAATGATAGCTTTACTATTACATACACAAACATAACACACTTTTTTGAATTTTGTTGCATTATTGATAAAAAAACTTCAAAAAAAGATAGTATAACTATCATTGTAGATACCCTAACAAACTCTTGTCAAAGAAAAACCCCTTTCAATAGTTATTTTTTATATATTTGCTATCATTTATTTTGGTCTGAGTTATCATTTATAGCTTATAACATTTGCAAAAGGATTGTCTAGATATGTCAATAGGAATAAAATTTACACTCAACGAACACTTATTTTTGCGTGATCCACAGGATTCTAAATTGGGAAAAAAGATAATTAAGGAAAGTATCGTACTGATAGATGAAATCGGTTTTGAAGCATTTACCTTTAAAAAACTAGCCAAGCAGATGCAATCGACCGAAGCATCTGTGTACCGCTATTTTGAAAACAAACATGTTTTGTTGATTTATCTGGTTTCTTGGTATTGGGAGTGGATGAGTTATCTGATTGATTTCAATACGATGAATATTGAAGATCATGAGCGAGGCTTGAAAATCGTGATTCGAACCATTGTAGATGCTTCTAGAGAAAATCCTGCAATAGATTATGTAAACGAAACCATTTTACACAGAATTGTGATTTCGGAAGGTTCAAAGGCCTATCATACTAAGCATGTTGATGAAGAAAATAAACACGGTATTTTCAAGACATACAAAGACTTGATTCAGAAAGTCGCTAATATTATTTTAAAGGTTCAACCTAATTTTAAATATCCACGTTCCCTAGCTAGTAATTTATTTGAAATGGCGAATAATCATATTTTCTTTGCTCAGCACCTACCCCGCTTAACAGATATTGAAGTTCAAGAAGATAACTATACAGAAGTATCAGAAATGATGGAATACTTTACATTTAGATTGTTGGCGAACTAAATAGATTAAGTAGTTCGTCAGAAAAATTAATATAATAACCGCCTTCAAAACCTCCAAAAAAGTCATAAAAACTTCCTGACTGTCAGTATTTTAAAACTTTTTTGAAGGTTGGCGTTATTATACCTGCCTGCGGCTGGCAGGCAAGTAATTTTGTCCGACAGCTTAACTCAACACCTGATACGCTACCAATGCTGAAACATAAGCTAATACCATCATACCTGTGGTTTGAATAATTGGCCATTTCCAACCACCTGTTTCTTTTTTAACAATCGCAATTGTACTCATACATTGCATAGCAAATGCGTAAAATAATAATAGTGAAATACACGTCGCCCAATTAAATCGTTTTTTACCTGTCTCAGGATTGACTTCGGTTTGTAAGCGTTCAATAACGGTCATTTCTTCTTCTGAACCGATGCTATAAACAGTAGAAATCGTTCCTACGAATACTTCTCGTGCCGCAAAAGAGGAGATCAAAGCTATACCAATTTTCCAATCATAACCCAAAGGTCGAATGACGGGTTCGATGGTTTTTCCTAAATAACCTGCATATGAATATTCTAACCGAATACTTGCTTCACTATGCTCTGTTTGTTTAGCTATTTCTTCTTGAAAAAAGGATTCTGTATGTGGACTAAACGAAGCTATAAACCATAAAACGATTGAAAAAGCTAGTATTATTTTTCCTGCACCAACGACAAATGCTTTTGTTTTAAGATAAGCATGTTTGAAAATATCGCTCCAATTGGGCATTTGATAGCGAGGTAAGTCAAGCATCCAAAGGGTCGTATCCGTAGAAGATTTCCATTTGGTAAACGCCCAAGCTGCTAGTAATGCCGTTATTGTTCCCAATAAATACAGACCCAATAAGATCAATCCTTTGACATTAAATATCCATAAATAGGCATCTTCAGGAAAAATCAATCCAATCAATACAGCATAAACAGGTAATCGAGCACTGCATGTCATAAATGGAGATACCAATATAGCAGCCAATCGTTCTCGTTCATCAGTAATACTTCGAGCAGACATTACCGCTGGAATAGCACAGGCAATACCCGATAGCAATGGTATAACACTACTGCCACTCAAACCAAACCGCCGCAACCAACGATCCGATAAATATGAAATACGAGACATATATCCAGTACTTTCTAATATTCCTAATAAAAAAAATAGAATAGCAATTTGAGGAATAAAGATTAAAATCCCACCTAAACCTGGCAATATAGCATTTCCGACAATATCGGCCAGCCAAGCAGGTTGAATCGTTTCATTTGCCCAACTTGACGCTGCTCCAAAAAATCCATCAATCCAATCCATCGGAACGCCCGAAAAAGAAAAAATAGATTGAAATATAAATAGCATCAGCATTAAAAACACAGCTGTTCCCCAAATTGGATGCAATAAAACAGCATCTATTTTATCTGTGAAAACGTGCTCATCTTTTGGCAATTGAACCGTTTGCTCCACTAAATGATCGACCAAAGGTTGACGCAAGTCATAATCCTTTTTTACAATGGATAAGTACTTGGCATTACCCAAATTTTGATGATACTGTTCTATATTTTCAGAAAAAGTATTTTGGAAGGTATCATTAGAGGATTGATTTTCATATTGTCCTCTAATAAAGCTATTTGGGTACTTAAACTGATCGGATTGAATCGCCGTTTTGAGTTGTTGAATCCCCGTATTCGTTCTTGCACTTATCATCAAAACAGAAACAGCCGTTCGCTTTGACAACTCATTTACATTAATCTGAATTTGTTGTTTTAGAACTTCGTCTTGATAATTAATGACTAACAAAATAGGAATTTGTAGGTCTGCAACTTGGCTGAATAGTAATAAATCTTGTGCAAGGTTCACCCCATCTGCAATAAATAAGACGGCATCCTGTTCTGGATCAAGTTGCTGAATTTCTCGAACGCTAATTTGCTCATCTACCGAAGTAGACCAAACAGATTTGAGACCTGGCAGATCAATGATTTGAGTTTTCTCTAAGAAACCAGTCTTCCGTTCTACTGTAACTCCCGAATAGTTTCCTGTTTTTTGACGAATACCCGTTAACTGATTAAAAACACTACTTTTTCCAACGTTCGGTTGTCCTACTAAAAATACTCGTTTACGCATTGCTCTCTTTTAATTCTATCCCTTTCAATTCTTCTTTTCGCAGTACAATTCGCTTTTGTCCTAATCCCAAAATCAATAATTTGTTGATCTTATCATCTCTAATCAATTGTGCTGTTGTACCCTGAAATAGACCAAACGTCATCAATTTATTATGTAACGCAGTTGGCTGACCTATCAAATGAATGACCACCTCTTTGACCGTTTGTCCCATAGCGTGTCTTATTTTGAATATATCTAAATAAAGCCACAAATATATTGATTTTTCAGAAATAGAAGCTCAAAAAATAACATAGAGTTAATATATATTTATGTTGAATTTAATTTAGAAGTAAACAGTCGGATAAAAATTATTTGCCTACCAGCCACAAGCAGGGATAATAGAACCGTCCTTCAAAAATTGACAATGGATGTTGTAAAAAATAATATCTTGCAACATGAAGCGATCTGTTGCAATTGTTGGTGGAGGTGCATCAGCCTTATTTTTGGCTGTATCTTTAGATACATCTAAATATAAGGTGACGATTTACGAACGCAATAAAACCCTCGGAAGAAAGTTTTTAGTAGCTGGAAAAGGCGGATTTAATCTAACGCATTCTGAACCAGTAAATATGCTAACGGCTCGCTATACTCCGATAGATTTTTTACATTCTACGATTACTCGTTTCGATAATCAACATTTTCGAGATTGGTTGGCGTCTATTGGCATTCAGACATTTGTGGGGAGTAGCAAACGGGTTTATCCAATAAAGGGGATCAAACCAATTGAAGTATTAAAGGCTGTTTTGAATATTTTAGAAGAAAAAGAGGTTCAAATTAAGACCGAGCATACTTGGATGGGTTGGGATGAAGACAATACGCTTATTTTTAATAAAAATACTTCGATTAAAGCAGACTTTGTAATATTTGCACTTGGTGGGGGAAGCTGGAAAGTGACAGGTTCGGATGGTTTATGGCAGTCTTTTTTTGAAGAAAAAAATATAAAAACGGTTCCATTTCAAGCTTCTAATTGTGCTTTTAAAATTGAATGGAATCAAGATTTTATAGTAAAACATGAAGGAACTCCGTTAAAAAATATAGCGATTCGTTGTAATGATAATATCCAAAAAGGAGAAGTTGTTATTACAAAATTTGGACTAGAAGGGAATGGTATTTACGGATTGAGTCCACAGATTCGGGCTAGTTTCTTAAAAGAAGGAGTAGCTACTATTTATCTGGATTTTAAATCGGTGTGGACATTATCTATTCTTCAAAAAAAGATAGAAAACGCCCCTTCCCGAAATATGGGACAAGTACTTAAAAAGACCATCAAATTAAGTCCTGCTGCCATTCATATTATCAAATCTAAACTTTCTAAAACAGATTATCTTAATCCTGAACGATTAGCTTTTTACATTAAAAACCTACCCTTAACCATCATTGATACGAGCCCGATAGATGAGGCTATTTCTACAGTTGGCGGGATAGATCGAAACGAAGTTGATCCTAATTTTCAGTTTAAACAACTCCCCGATCATTTTTGTATTGGTGAAATGTTGGATTGGGATACTCCGACAGGTGGTTATTTGCTACAAGCCTGTTATAGTATGGGTTTGTATTTAGGAGAATATTTGAACCAACAAACTAGATTATCACATTAGCTACCAACTGCGAAACGTCGGGATGATCTACGGTTGGAGACGATTCTATGGTAATATTCAAGCTAGTTGAATTCTTTTTATAAGGTAATGCTACAATTGAACCTGGTTGAGTTGGTACAACATCCAACGGAATCATTTTACCATCTACATCCGCCCATATTTTCAGGCATTTTCCTTTAGGAAGATCAGGATAACTCAATAATTGAAGATAACTCTCGGATTTCTGAATATTTTGATATGCCACCACTTGTAATTCAGGCGCTTTAGCGTTTCCAACCATCACAAACTTCTGTGTCTGTGCGTCTGTTAGTGTATTCCACTGCTGCTCTTGTAACACATAATTTTGATTTTGAGTATCACATTCCTTTTTTAAAGTGGCATACGCATTTTTAGAATCTTCCAATTGGTTATTTAAGTCATTTTTTTCATTATGAATCATAAACAACCAAGCCGCCAATCCAATGGCAATAAAAGAAGCTGCCATACCCCACCAATTCATCGAACCCGAAGTTTGAGGTACTGTTGTACTATTGATATCGTTATCTATACTTTTAAGAATATTTCCTTTCATTGAAGGAGGTACGGGTATTGACGTTTGCTTAGCTAGTCGCTCCATTCCCGCTTGCATTTCTTCATAGCACGATCGTACTTCAGGCGAGATTTGAATATAACGCTCTACAGTAGGAATATCCTGCTTATCGAGGACACCCAATACATACTCTTCCAGAAGAGATGTTTCCATAAATTGTTTTACATCTTCACTCATTGACATATCATTAAACTAATTAGAAGGAGTGCATTTTTTTCATTAAAAATGAACCTTAGTTCTCTTAAAGCAATTTTTAATCTTGATTTTATTGTTCCAAGTGGAATATTTAGCGTTTTACTAGCCTCTTGCTGCGTCATTCCTTGAAAAAACAAGGCATTAATGACCGCCACATATTTATGGTCTAAAGTATCTAAATGGTCTTTGATGTCCATAAACTGAGGTTGAATTTCTTCACCACCTATAATATGTACGTAGGAATCATCCATTTGGACTTCATGTGTCGACCGACTTTGCGAACTTCTTAATTTATCTATTGCAGTGTTTCTACAAATAGTCAAAATCCAAGTAAACAAGCGTGCCTTTTTCGGATTGTATTGATCGCAACGTTTCCATATTTTCATAAAAGATTCTTGCATGACATCTTGTGCAACTGCTTCGTCTTTTACAATTCTAAGAACTACCCCATAGAGACTTTCTGCGTAATTGTCATACAGCAAACCAACAAAAGCCTTATCTCGGACTTTCATCAATTTAATAATCTGTTGCTCAATAAGGCTTCGCATGTTTTAATGTTTTGTTTCCACGTGTTGTAACAGTTACATATACCAAATTGTTCAAATCATTACTAAAAATGAATCTTCTGTTTTTTTTAACAAAATTTTAAGAAATAGCCGTGATCCAATTCTATTTTTCGATTCGTAGGTATGTCGTTCAACAACGATTTTGAACGTTTTTTTTAAATCATTTAAAACCTAATTTTATGTTATTCAATCGAATGTTAGTTTGTATTTGTTTTTTAGCTATTTCTTCTTTCGCAACTGCTCAATGTGGTAGTTCTCATTCTAAATACTCCAAGCGTACTTCTTCGCATCACCAAAAAGATATTGTTGACATTGCTGCTGGAAGTGATGATTTTAGCACCTTAGTTACTGCTGTAAAAACAGCCAGTTTGGTCGAAACCCTTCAAAGTGACGGCCCATTTACCGTTTTCGCTCCCGTTAATTCTGCCTTTGCAAAACTACCCGAAGGAACAGTCAAATCCTTATTAGAGCCAAAAAGTAAAGCCACTTTAAGTAAAATCTTAACCTACCATGTAGTAGCAGGAGAATTTAAAGCAACGGATGTTATTAATGCAATTAAAGCTTCGGATGGCGAATTTTCTATCGAAACAGTAAGTGGTGATATTTTGAAAGCCAGTTTACAAAACGGAACGGTTATTTTAACGGATGAAAAAGGTGGCATTGCTGCTGTCACCAAAACAGACGTAGATGCTTCCAATGGTGTGATTCACGTAATTGATTCGGTTATTTTACCAAACTAATTGTACAACCAGTAGTACATAGTATAAAATAGAAGGCATTTTGATATGCCTTCTATTTATTTATCTCCTCATGT
>JAHDFQ010000206.1 GCA_020628085.1 Saprospiraceae bacterium | reverse complement strand
TCATCTACTCGTCCGATGACTCGAATCCGTCCGTCTTCATCTCGTCTTGCTCCATCTCCTGTGAAATACATACCTTTAAAAGCAGAGAAATAGACATTTTTACAACGCTCATGATCGCCATACGTCGTCCGAATAATAGACGGCCACGGGTGTTTGATACACAATAATCCTTCAACATTGTTTTCAGTCAACTCCTCCCCTTCTGCACTCATTAAAACGGGCTGAATGCCTGGTAACGGATAAGACGCAAAAGTTGGTTTGGTATCTGTAATATTTGGTAAAGGCGTAATTAAAATACCACCTGTTTCGGTTTGCCACCACGTATCAACGATGGGCGCATTTCCTTTTCCAATGTGTTTATCGTACCAGTTCCATGCTTCTTCGTTAATGGGTTCTCCTACCGATCCAAGGACTTTGATGCTCGATAAATCATATTTGGCTGGCCACTCATTGCCTTTTGCCATTAAGGCACGAATAGCAGTTGGAGCGGTATAAAATTGATTGACTTGATGTTTTTCACAAATTTCCCAAAATCGACCTGCATCGGGATAAGTCGGTACACCTTCAAACATCATGGTCGTTGCACCTGCGAGCAATGGGCCATACACAATATATGAATGTCCCGTAATCCAACCAATATCAGCCGTACACCAGTAAATATCACCTTCTTTGTATTGAAAGACATTTCGGAAACTGTAACAAGTATAGACCATGTATCCGCCACAAGTGTGTACAACACCTTTAGGTTTACCAGTCGAACCAGAAGTGTATAAAATAAAGAGCATATCTTCTGAATCCATCGGCTCAGCTTCGCACTCAGTAGACTGACCATCAACGACATGATGCCACCAAATATCGGTATCATCGCTCCAATTGACGGCATCGCCTGTATTTTTGTGTACTAATACAGATTGGACGCTGTTACAACCTAGATTCATCGCTTCATCTACCACTTCTTTAACGGGAATATGCTTTGATCCTCGATTATTAAAATCAGAACAAATAATCATTTTCGCTTGTGCATCGTCTACTCGATCTGCTAGAGCTTGAGCGGAAAAGCCTGCAAAAACGACAGAATGCACTGCACCGATTCGAGCGCATGCTAAGACTCCAATAGCTAATTCAGGAACCATTGGCATATAAAAAATGACTCTATCTCCTTTCGTTATTCCTTGTGCTTTTAAGGCATTAGCACATTGATTGACCGCAGCCAATAACTCGGTGTAGGTGTATGATTTGGCAGGTGTATTTGGGTCGTTGGCTTCCCAAAGAATTGCCGTTTGGTCGCCTCGCCCATGGATGTGTCGATCCAAGCAATTGTAGGTAATATTCGTCTTGCCATTGACAAACCATTTGACATTGGGTTCATCAAAATTCCAGTCTAAAACCTTATCATAAGGTTCAAACCAAGTAAAAGTATCCGCTTGTGTTTTCCAAAAAGCTTCAGGGTTATCAACACTTTCTTGGTATGTTTTTTTATAATCTGCTAAAGAAGTTATTTGAGTTGTCATATTGAATGTTTTTAACTTGATTTTTATTTATATCTAAATATATAGATAACTATATACATAACCAAATATTTCAATTAATTTCTTTCAAAAGCGTTAATAATTCTTCATTATCAAAGGGTTTTACGATATAATATTCCGCTCCAGATTTATATCCATCTAATTTATCTTGTACTGTCCCCTTTGCTGTTAAAAACACAATATGTAGCTCCTTTGTCGCTATTTTACGTATGTGTTGTGCGGCCTCAAAGCCATCCATAACGGGCATCATAACATCTAGAAGGATGATATCAGGTTGAAATTGTTCAAACTGTTCGATCGCTGCTTTGCCATTTTGAGCAGTTTGAATAGTATATCCCTCTTGTTTTAATAAAAAAGAAAGACTAATTACAATATTTTCTTCGTCATCTACAATGAGTATTTTCTTTTTCATATTTTTTGCTCTTTTTCAAAATTAATGGGAATTAAAATCATAAAAACAGACCCCTTTTTGAGTTTGCTTTCAACCGTCAACTCTCCACCAATTGATTGTATAAATCGTTGACTGATGGCTAGCCCTAATCCCGAACCTTTGGGTTTCCCTTCTTGCTGACTTTGCACTTGATAAAACTTATCAAAAACATGTTCTAGATCAGTAGTTGCTATTCCGATTCCATCATCTTCTATTTGTATTTTAATGTGGTCATCTTCTTTTACCCAATGAATGTTAATATGCCCGTTCGGTTCAGTAAATTTTATCGCATTAGCCACCACATTGATAATAGTTTGTGTGAGTTTACTTTTATCAGTGATTAACGTTATTGTCTCTCCTTGTATCGTAAGTTGTCTATGTTCTTTACGTTCTGTAAAAGAAGCAAGAATAGTTTCAATCAACTCTTTTAGATCGAAGGTTGTCAAATGTATAAGATCTGAATTTTCGATTTTCCGCAAATCCAGTACTTGATTAACAAGTTCAGAAATACGCTTGGACTCTTGTTCGATAATACGGAGAAATTTAGTTTTTTCAGCTTCACTTACATTATATTTATTGAGTGTAGAAGCCAATGATCGTATGGATGTGATAGGCGTACGAAGCTCGTGGGTAATGGTATTGATAAAGTCATTTTTGAGTTCATCTAATTCAATTAATTGTGTGTTAGCATCCGCTAATTCTTTTGTTTTTTGACGAAGCTGATTTGAAGTTGTTTCCAGTTCTTTAGAATACAAAAATACTTGATAGGTTTGATCTAATACATCTATCAGTTCCGTGATCTTGATGGGTTTTTGAGTGACAATATTGTCTAAAACAATATTCGCAGATGCGGTACCGATGCTCCCTGATAAATATTTTTCGATGTAATCAATAAACTTGGAATCGGCATTTTGAGGTGGACTAGATATGTTGTTCTGCTTAAAATACCCCATCAAAATTTCATATACTTTATTCTTTCCAACAATACTTTCTAATATGGATTTTAGTTCTTGAAAATCAGCTTCTCTAGTGAATGGTGAATTTGGGTTTTCTTGGTTATAATATTTTTCTGGATTAATGAATATATCAGATTGAGCGATCTCAACAGGTGTTCGTTTTGTAAAAAAAGAAACCATCACAAAGGTAGTCGTATTTAAAAATAGACTCCAAAATGCACCATGTGGCAAAGGTTCAAAACCTTCAATTCCGAATAAAGCTCTAGGTTTTAACCATTCTATATTAAAAAGTCCATATTTCAAAATTTGACTATCTAAAGCACCCACATCCATTAGATTTGCAAGCGGTAAAGTATATCCCCATAAAATTGTTCCGACTAATAGTCCTGCGATTGCACCTTTTCTGTTACCGTATTTCCAGTAAATTCCTAAAAATACAAGTGGTGCTAACTGGGCAATTCCAGCAAAAGAAATCAATCCTACGGATATAATGGAATAGTTAATAGAAACCGCCTTATAAAAACCATAGGCTAATAGCATTACTGCCACAATTAATACTCTCCGAACATATAATAATCTTGTATTGAGATCAGAATCTATAAATTTTAACTGATCTTCAAATCGTAACAACAAAGGCAAGAAAACATTATTACTCACCATAATACTCAAAGCAATCATAGATACGACAATCATGCTAGATGCTGCGGATAGGCCACCGATAAATATCAAAATAGCCACGATATTATATCCCTCTTGAACAGGTAAACTCAACAGAAACGTATCTGCTTCAACACTGTTTCCAAACGTCAATACACCACTGTATGCAATTGGTATGACAAAAATAGAAATCAAAAATAAGTATAATGGTAGCATCCAAGCAGCATCGTCAATGTGTTTAAGGCTATTGTTTTCCACAACGGCAATATGGAATTGACGAGGTAGTAAAACGAAAGCAATTCCAGACAAGATAAATATCCACATCCACGAACTGTAACTAAGATTTTCGGTACCTATACTAGACAGATTTCTTAGTATTTCTACGGATTTAGCTTGTGTAAAAATATCGGTTACCCCATTAAAAATAAAATAAACAATACAAATCGCTCCTATCAAAAAAGTAAATAACTTTATCAAAGATTCAAAAGCAACTGCATTGACAACACCTGAATGCTTTTCATTAGGATCTAAACGAAGTGTTCCAAAAATAATCGCAAACAAAGCAAAACTAATCGCAAAAAAATTAGCAAAATCTTGATAAAAAGGTGTTTGTTGAATGTAAGATGCACCAGAATATGTTTGTCGTGTCAAAATATCGATGCTAAATGCAAAGGCTTTCAGCTGAATTGAAATATATGGAATTGCTACTGCAACGGACACCAAAGAGACCAATACGCCTAGTTTTGCATTCTTACCGTATCGAGACGAGATAAAATCAGCGACAGAGGTGATTCTTAAATAGCGGCTAATCCGTATAATTTTTTTAAGTATAATAATCCAAAGTGGTGCTGTCAGAGTTGGTCCCAAATAAACCCCCGCAAAACCAAGTCCACTCGATGCTGCTTTACCAATACTGCCATAAAATGTCCACGCTGTGCAATATACCGCCAAGGATAATGTATAAACAATACTACTTTTTGAAAACCGATTTCGTAAAGATGTATTGCGTTCAGAATAATAAGCAATTCCAAAAAGAACCGACAAATAAAGTAAAGAAATAGCGACGATATAAATGATGGGCATAACCAGTATTAATTACGTTGCTTGATAATGAGTCTCGTTAGTATGATAAGGACAGCCCAGATACTGAATACATACCAATATAAGGTTGGAATTTCAAAAAATCCATTTTGAGATGCCTTGATACGTTGAACAATTGGGCCGAACAATAGAAGTACACCTAATGCTATGACTGCTATGATTTTATGTATTGTTTTATCCACTCTGAAATATAGGGCTATTCTATCAAATTTAATGTATCAGATGTATATAATTTATCGTTTTTGAGCAAGCCAAAATAATTAGGTTGCAGAAAATTAACTTTCACTAAAGCCCATATAAACAGCAGTAATATACCTCCGAAAGCTATGGAGACAATCGGGTAATTGGCCATGCTATCCAGCATTGTAAAGCGAAAATACAATGTGGTTAGCAGGTAAATTGAGATTAAAATATCTGCGAACGTTCCCTTTATCATAAAATTTAAATTATTGGTTTTTTTGTAAAAGTGTAGTCAAATGATGATTTGAATCACCATTTGACTTACCTAATCTATAGTTACTTAATTCTTCTAATGTGCTACAGCCTCGCCTGCCCCTCTAGGAATACGAATATTTTCAACAATCTCTTGTACTTCTTGCGGTGGTGCTGCCGTCATTCGACTCACTACGAGCGCAACAATTAAATTAAAAATCATACCTAATACTCCAATTCCTTCAGGTTTAATTCCAAACCAATAACCATCAGGCGTACCTGGTCCTCCTAGTTGTGGTTTGAAATAGATGATGTATAAAGTTGTAAAAACAACCCCGACTATCATTCCCGTGACTGCTCCTTCTTTATTCATCCGTTTATCAAAAATACCGAGAATAATGGCAGGAAAAAAGGAGGAGGCTGCTAGTCCAAAGGCTAGTGCCACGACTTGTGCCACAAACCCAGGCGGATTCATTCCTGCTATACCTGCTCCAACAACGGCAACAGCAATAGCAATACGAGCGGCTAATAATTCCCCCTTCTCAGAAATATCAGGACGTAAAGACTTTTTGAGTAAATCATGAGAAATAGAGGTAGCAATCACTAGCAATAATCCCGCAGCGGTGGACAGTGCGGCGGCCAGTCCTCCAGCAACCACTAATGCAACTACCCAAGCAGGTAAATTGGCAATTTCCGGATTTGCTAATACCATAATATCTCGATCTATGGTTAACTCATTTCTACCTTTATCGGCAACATATTGAATGATACCATCACCATTTTTATCTTCAAATTTTATTAAAGTCGCGTCTTCCCATTTTTTAAACCAAACGGGCATGGTAGCATATTCTTTTTCAGACACCGTTTGAATCAAGTTGGTTCTAGCGAAAGCTGCAATAGCTGGTGCTGTTGTGTATAAAAAGGCGATAAATAATAAAGCATAACCTGCCGAAATACGTGCATCTCTAACCTTTGGTACCGTAAAAAAACGAACGATCACGTGTGGCAGACCTGCTGTTCCGAACATCAATGCCGCCGTAATAAAAAAGACATTTACTCGATCATCCATTCCCATCGAAGTATATTCTCCAAAACCTAAATCCGTACTCAATTGATTGAGTTTGACTAGTAGCGGTGTTCCATCCGCAAGGTTACCTCCCATACCGAGTTGTGGAATTGGATTACCTACCATTTGTAAAGAAATAAAAACGGCTGGAACGGTAAATGCAAAAATCAAGACACAATATTGTACTACTTGCGTGTAGGTGATTCCTTTCATACCACCCAACACAGCATAGAAAAACACAATACCAATTCCGATCAACATTCCTGTGGTAAACGGCACTTCTAAGAAACGTGAAAAGGCAACCCCTACCCCTTTCATTTGCCCTACAACATAGGTGAAAGATACAAATATAGCGCAAATCAAAGCGACCATTCTAGCTTGTTTGGAATAGTAACGTTCACCAATAAAATCAGGAACAGTAAACTTTCCAAATTTTCGTAAATATGGAGCTAATAAAAGTGCTAAGAGGACGTAGCCACCTGTCCAACCCATCAAATACTGAGAACCAGCATATCCTGTAAACGAAATTAATCCCGCCATACTTAAATAAGATGCTGCCGACATCCAATCGGCTGCGGTTGCCATACCATTGGCGAGTGGGGAAACGCCTCCACCTGCTACATAAAACTCCTTGGTTGAACCTGCTCTTGCCCAAATAGCTACTCCGATATATAATATAAATGTCAATCCGACGATTAAAAAAGTCCATGTTTGAATACCCATGATATTTTTATATTTTGAAAATCCTTGTCAAAAAGGATTCTATTTTTTAAAATTGATTTTTTTGTTTTCTAAATACCGTGTTTCACTTGATGAAATGAATTATTTTTCATCAACATCAAACTCCTGATCGAGCTTGTTCATCAATCGCACATATACAAAAATTAGAATAACGAACACATAGATAGCTCCTTGTTGGGCGAACCAGAATCCTAGTGGAAAGCCACCAAGACTGAAATTATTGAGCGATTCGGCGAATAAAATTCCGCAGCCATAAGAAACTGTAAACCATATAGATAATAAGATGGCTAGGTATCGGAGATTTTTTTTCCAATATTCTTGTAAGGATTTATTACTCATAATATTTT
>JAHDFQ010000013.1 GCA_020628085.1 Saprospiraceae bacterium | reverse complement strand
GTTTGGTGTCTAGTGGAGAGGTGGAAGATTATCTGATTATTATCAATTGTACGACATTCCAATGTCAACCTATGATGATACAGATTAACAAATAATATTCAGTTAACTTTAACAGAAACTAAATTGAAGAATTATAATTCTGTGATTCTATAAGTAGTTCGTCAGTAAAAACCGCCTGCGTGGGGCAGGATTCAGGATTCGTAAACCGAATCCTCGGAGTCAATTACTTACTCTTTTTATGACGGTAAATTTTTTTGTGCAAATTCTAACCCCGTACTTTAGTCGGGGGGATTTTGACTCTTAACAAAAACACTGTAAGATAATTTATTATAAATTTTGCACCTTGAGATCAAAATGCTCAAGATGCAAAAATCACAACTGTACATGGTCAATAATTAGAAATTCTTGTGAACACAGGGATATTATTAGCAAGAGTACTCAAACGAGTAGCGGTTTTACTTGAATTGGACAAAGGGTAAACTCATGTAGCTACAACATCCTTCTTTAGATTGTCATGGCACTCATCGTTTATGTCTCCAGTTTGACTGCTATATTTCAGTGTTGAACTTTATTTTTGTTACACAACACTAGAATTACTAAACCAATCTAACTTATTTATTTTTTGTCTAATACATAATAAGAAATTTCATTCTATTAATTATTTTTCGTACCCCTCATATTCATTTATGTAGGGTACTTTTTTGTTAAAAACAAGTCAAGACAATGTTAAACCATTTCTACATGCAACATATATATAACTTTCTCGTCGTTAATAGTGGTATTCAATTCAACCGAATACCAAATCCACTAAATCTATTACAAAATGAGAAAGAATCTACTACTTCCCGTGATGATCTTAATTGGTGTCATCCAATTTTCTTGTAAAAAGAAAGAAACGCCAGTTCAATTGTACCCTAAAGAATTTCAAATTGATATTCAACGTCAATATGAAACCCTTCCTTCTAAGGTTTCTGTTTTTTTTAGAGTAAAAGACGAAAATGATAATCCTGTTTCAGGATTGACATCTGATAATTTTACTATTTATGAAAAAGGTCGAAACGATGATGCACCAAAAGTTATTTCTGAAGATGAAGCGGTGCGTATTATTAGTGACAATGAGCAAGTGTTTGATTATAAAGTGTTGCTTTTACTCGATTTAAGTGGTAGTGTCATTAATGGGAATTTGGATCAACTGAAAGAAGCAGCAAAGGAGTTTGTGATTGATGTCATGCAAGCTGATATGAATTCTTCTACAAAAATTGGAATTTGGTGGTTTGATGGTGCAGACCAACTTCATCCATTAATTGATTTTACAAATAATTCTATTGCATTACAAGAAGCTATACTAGGCATCAATTCGGGTATTTCTAATGACAGTTCTACGGACTTGTTTGGTGCAATTATTAAAGCAACAACTTTAGCTGAAACGGAACTAAGCACGAGTCAACTAGAAGGATCATTGTCCGCTGCTTCTGTGATTATGTTCACTGATGGAACCGATCAGGCCGCTCGTTATACTAAGGAGGATGCCTACGAACAGGTCAATAATGCGGCAAACGATATTAATTATTATTCGATTGGATTGGGGAATGAAATTGACGAGGATGTCTTGAGGAATATCGGTAAAAGTAGTTCTGTCTTTGCAGAAGATTCAGATAGTTTGACGGCTAAGTTTGAGGAAATTGCTCAAATTATTCATGATGAAACAAATAGCTTTTATCTATTTGAATACTGTACACCTAAGCGAGATGGGAGTGGAGAGAATGAGTTGATTATTGAGGTCACTAAAGATGATCGACAAGGTTCTAAAACAACTGTTTTCGATGCTACTGGTTTTGAAAGTGGCTGCTCTTTAAATTGACACGAATAATTTAAAATAAAAAATCATACGAATTAAAAAGCCCCTGAAAATATCATTTTCAGGGGCTTTTTAATAATAACTTTGCTGCTTATGCAAGTACTTCTTCTTTTAAGAAATCTACCTTACCACTATCTAAGTTATAATATGCAGGTAGAATTTTCAAACTACCACTATTTACTGCATCAGAAATAATACTTGATCGGTCAGCTAAATGCTGTCCAGTTAATTCTGCATTTTTCTTCACAACGGCGTTAACGCTCTTATCTTCGGAAGCTGCTTTTGCGGGTTCTACATGTGCTAAAAGATGGTTCAAGTTATAACCATTATCACCACCAGCTAAAGCTGCTGTTACCGCTCCACAAGACTGATGTCCCAAAACTACAATTAGGTTGACACCCAAGTGCGCTACAGCATATTCTATACTTGCAATAGAAGATGTATTGGCTACATTTCCAGCGACTCGAATAACAAATAATTCACCCAAACCTGTGTCAAAAGCTAATTCTGGAACAACCCGACTGTCGGCACAACTTAATATAATGGCATATGGATTTTGTCCACTTACTAAGTCGTCACGTCGAGAAGAGTTTTGTAATTTTCCGTCTAATTGATCGGCTACGAAATTATTGTTTCCTGATTTAATACGGTCTAATGCTTCTGACCAAGATAAATTTTTGTTACTCATGATAATAATAATCTTTATTTTTTAGGTAATACTTTAAAGTAGTTTTCAAGGAATTATTTAATGTATAAAATATTAATCCAAGATAATTCTCTTGTATATAACTATCAACGAAGATAAATAGTTTATTTCTGACTTAATACAAAATATCATTTTCAGGTTTGATTTTAGGTGGTAAGTCTGTTTCTCCGAGCATTTCTCGTAAATCTATCTCAATTGTTCGACACAATGCTGTCATTGGAACATCATTAATAAAGTTCTCAAACGGATCTTCACTATTATCACCAACAACTTCCATCGTACTAAAAACCCAAGATATCAATACACAAAAAGGAATCGTTAAGAAAATATTAGAATGCCCCATTTTAGCAAATTCACCAACCATTCCAAAAGGTAATAGTAGAATAAAAATCCAAGTAAATATTTGACTAAAATAAGCATATTGTCTTGGAAAAGGGGTGTTTTTGATTCGTTCACACTTCCCTTGATAATCATAAAAAAGCTCCAAAACTCGCATCATTTCCATATGACGGAAATCATCAATCATACCAGATTCGTGCATAAGTTGACGTAAGTCATCTCCTTGCTTTCTAATGATTTGCGTAGCGGTATTCGCATTACCAATCATTTCATCGTATTCGGTTTTGCCCAAAAAACAAGCAACGCCGTTATCCCAATTCATACGTTCGTCACTTCCTGTCAGATAACTTTTAACCGAACGAGGGTGCTTTGGACTAAAGGACGTAGGTTGACGCAGTTGTAAGCGCAGTGCATTTAACCAAGCTAAATGTCGATAAATCAACTTTTTTTGAATGAGATGTAAATCTTCACTTGATATGTCAGCGAATGATCTATATGTGGTAACAAAATTTAAAACTTGATTGCCCCAAGTTCGACTACTATTGACAATACCGCCCCAGATTTTCCGAGCTTCCCAAAATCGATCATAAGAAGCATTGTTTTTAAAACCAACATAAAAAGCAACTGCAATACCAATCGTACTCAATGGCAAGAATGGAATACTAAAATTCATTCCAGCATGTTCCGCTTCATGAAATATAAAAACAGCCAATATAGACCAAAAAGTAAAAAAGATCAGTTTTGCCCAAGCAAATCGGAAAACGATAGAAAATTTTATATTTCTTCTTGTATACATAAAATTGAATTGTTGGTTTTTGTGTGATGTTTACTAGAGATTATTCTAAAGTTTTCTCAATGGGTCATGACCCATTGAGATTAGAAACGCACTCACAACTTTTAATAGAATATCCACTAGTAACCTAAATTATTACTCTTAAAAGCACCTCATTTAGATCAGCTCATCCCATAATTGGTCAGACGTGTTTTGACTTTTAATATATGTCGGATATCCTCTACATTTATATCATAAGGTTTATAAACGTCATCATTATCCGAAATCAATTTTAGAGCGAGTACTTCATGATCTTCTTTGATGGGTTGAACCCGTTTGGCAACGATGGTGTCTGTCACAATAACATAGACCTGATTATTGCGAATAGGATCCTGCGTTTCTAATAATTCACAAACTACCAAATCGCCATTAGTAATAGTTGGCGACATACTGTCTCCTTGAATTTCTATCGCAAATAAATCTCCATCCATGCCTGGAATAGAGAACTGTGGCATTGCATCTAACGCATTTGTACTATTTAAATCTATGGCCGTTCCTGCAAAGGCTCTAATATCTTCAATCAAACGAATATTCCGTTTTCCATCTTTTTGAAGAACGTCTTTCTTTTCAATATTAAAGGAATCGGAAGCGTCTTCGGGATCTAGATAAAAAGAATCGGATAGACCAAAAATGTAATTTGCATCAATATTAAATATAAGAAACAATTTGTTTAATTGGTCTATGGTGATACTACGTTTTCCTTTTAAAATATCGTTGATAACATGGTTGTAGGTATCTAGTTTTTCAGCTAAATCAGACTTTCCCTTAATTTTATTCGTGTCTAGTAGTAAATTATATACACTATTAAATCGTTGAATAACAATATGTTCTGAAAATTTATTCATTTTATAAAAATAAATGTTTTAAAATATTTGTTTAAAACAAACTAATTGTTTTATATTTGTATTGTAATTAGGAAGTTAAAAACATATTCATGTAATGAAGTTCTAATTTACAACTAAAAAATGGAAGTCCTTTGGTTTTTTAAAACTAATTCCATTTTCAGTACAACAAATTACAGCACTAAAATATAAAGCTATGCGACGAAATAGTACTCAACCTGAATTTATTTTTTTTCCGAGCGATTCTATTGACAACAAAACGTTTGATAAAAGAGAAAAAAGAAGCCGATCTAATATTACAAATCGTGAATCGGTAGATTTTGATTTGATGGATATATTAAAAAAATTGATGCGCTTGACTTGGAAATTAGTAGTAGCCCTTAAATATCAATTTGTCAAATATTGGAGAAGATATGTGGGGTTACAGCGTAGTGAAATTCCGTGGATGAAATTAGGTGTATTGGCTTTTCTCGCTTTTATCATTTGCAAGGACGAACTCAATATGGCGTTTGATATGAATGCGCCTTTAGAAATGTTTGTAAAAAAAGAGAATAAGGAGTCATCCTCCAACGAGCATAAAGCACAAACGATTTCTTGGAAAGGCGATGGTGGAAACCCTTATGCTCCGGCTTCTCCAGATATGCTTAAAGACAAAGCGACTTTAGAGTACATAGATCGTTTTGCTGATGTTGCTAAAACAGAAATGGAAAAATATGGAATTCCTGCCAGTATTAAAATGGCGCAAGCGATTATAGAGAGTCGAGCAGGGGATAGCCGATTAGCAAAGTCTAACAACAACCATTTTGGAATGAAGTGCTTTTCTAAAAACTGTAAGAAAGGACATTGTTCCAACCATTTTGACGATCATCACAAAGATTTTTTCCGAAAATATGATAGCAGTTGGGAAAGCTGGCGTTCACATAGTAAAATGATAGTAAGTGGTCGATATAAACCATTATTGAAGCATGGTCGAAACTATAAGAAATGGGCAGATGGTTTGAAAAGACTTGGTTATGCTACCGATAAAAAATATCATACAAAACTTAAAGCTATGATCGAAAAATATGAATTGTATAAGTTAGATATATAAGTAGTAGGTCAGAAAAATTAGTATAATAACCGCCTTCAAAACCTCCAAAAAAGTCATAAAAACTTCCTGACTGTCAGTATTTTACAACTTTTTTGAAGGTTGGCGTTATTATACCTGCCTGCGGCTGGCAGGCAAGTAATTTTGTCCAACCGTTTAACTATCGGGAATTACACAACTCATAATTAGTGTTTATGAAAGGGTAGCACTTTCCAAACTACTCAGCTCAACGGGAATGATAATTAAATTAGGTAATTAATGATCTCTTTGGAAGTGTCTACTCTTTTTTTGAAAAATCGCTGTATTTAGCATACGGCTCAAAAATAAATCTCTTCGAGGTTTTCTCATAGTCTGTTTTATTCGGCCACCCCCACAGGGTGGTCTTTTTTGTTCCTAGTAAGTTCAGTCAATCTATACTAATAAATTATACAATTATTTACATATATAAATTTTTGGCATCTATTTTGCAAAAGGTATAAGCATATGTTTGTTACTAAACAAAATGAGTAATAAATACATATTGTCTCCCTACAAAAATCTCCGAAAGGAGATTATCCAAAAGTCCAGTATCTTATCTCAAGTAGAAAGAATGATGCGGCGAAGAATGATATTACACAGTCTGTGAAAGGCAGGCAAATAATAACCTGTAGAAATATTTTCAAATTCCTAGCATTTATAGGAACGTCTTTAACATAAAACACACACATAGTTTTAAATGTAGGTGCATTTGTTCTAGTGATAGTAGCTCTATCATAAAATATACTTGTGCCACATTACACATTTTCATTCAAACATACCTTTTAGAGAGAAAACTTGTAAACATTCACCTTAGACCCAAAGTGTTATCACTTTGGGTTCTTTTTTTCAAAAAAATGTAGAATAGTAAAGTCATTTTTACTATTCTACTTGTTTTTTGGATTATAATAGTGATAGTGTTTCACTAGGAAAAGGGTGTTGATTAGTTAGACTTGCTTAGATTTTTTTTGGGGTTACATCAATTAATTGAGTACAGCGAATTTTAGTATAATAAGATATTTCTAGTTTCAGTAAATTTTAGTAGACTTTCATTTGTGGCGCTTTTGTAATAAAATAAGGATATTATAAATAGCTGTTTTGCTCAACTTATTGACCAACATGAGAAGTAGAAAAGCTCTTTTGCCGTTCAATATTGATAGGCTTGACTATAATCTTAAGTTGTGTTACAAAATTACAAAGGAGCGTTTACTCTGAAATACTGAAATAATTGATATTTGACTATGTATATTTACGTAGATAGGTGACCTGACAATTAAATTATAGTTTTACATAACCATGTTTGATTGCATAACGGGTAAGATGAATGCCGCTTGGTAGATCCAGTTTGAGCATAATATTTCTACGATGCGTATTGACGGTTCTTTCTGTGATAAATAATAGATCAGCAGCTTCTTTGGATGTATAACCTTCTGCGATTTTTATTAATACTTCTACTTCTCTTTCTGTCAATTGAATTTCCTCGTCTTTATCCAAATTGCTCGTAGAAATGGCGTGATTCATTACTTCAAGTCCATAGTGGCTATTTCCAGCAGCAACATTCCGAATAGCCATTAATAATTCTTCTTTACTTTTATTTTTTAGGATATAACCAGATGCGCCATGCTGCATGAGTTTTAGAATATATTCTTTCTTATCGTACATAGAAAGAATTAATACTTTAGAGTTTGGGAAGTCTTTTTTTATAATTTTAGTTGTTTCAATACCATTTTGTTCAGGCATTTCAATATCTAATACTACGATATCAACAGGTTGGTTTTTTAGAATATTAATTACTTGATGTCCATTGGTAGCTTCACCCACAATATTTATATCATTATGTTTTTCGAGTAAAACTCGTAAACCATCAATAAACATTTGTTGATCGTCTGCTAGTACTACGCTTATCATATTAAACTGTTGTATTTTCTATTGGAATATCAATAATGACACTCGTTCCTACTTTTTCATTAGAATCGAAGTGACATTTACCTCCTAATTCAGATATTCTAAAAGTAATATTTTTTAATCCCATTCCACCTTTATCCGATACTGCTGCTACATTAAAACCTACTCCGTTATCTTCAACAATAATATTTAATAAATCTTCTTTTTTGTATAGAGAAATACCAAGTTTGGTAGCGTTGGCATGTTTTAATACATTACCAACCAGTTCTTGAATGACTTTAAATAGTTTTCCTTCCATATCATCTGGAAGTCTATCTTTCATGCCAAAATTACTAACCGTTACCTCTAATTTGCCTGTTTGGGTAATCGTTTCTGCTAGATCTTGAACAGCATTGAGCAGTCCAAAATTTTTCAGAACACCAGATTGCATATTATGTGCAATTCGACGAACTTCGACAACTGCTTCGTCTAATAATTCAATTGTTTTATCTTGATGTTGACTAGATTTGATATTCAATTCCCGTAACTCGTCTACAAATTCCCCAAAATATAATTTGATGGTAGACAACATGACACCTAGTCGATCGTGTAGGTCTTGTCCAATTTGTTTTTGCATTTCATCTTTGGTTTGTAATTTGGCGTAAGCCAAATTCAATTCTTGTTGTCTTAAAATATCATCAATTTGTAAATAAGCCTGATCTGCCTCAAACTCAGCTACCAAGCGTTTTTGTCGATTACGGTAAGCAATAAATCCTGCGCCCATGAATAGACCGAAAAGAACAGATAAAATTGCCAAACCTCTATTCCAAAGTTGTGTTTGGCTTTGAGCCAAGATTTGATTTTGAAGTTCAGCGTTTTCTTTTTCCTTTATTTCTAGGTTGGTTTGTAAGTTAGAAGCTTCAATAATATTTGATGCAAAACTATCCTGTTTTTCTATATATTTTTTTGAATATAATAACGCCTTTTCATGATTATTTACAGCTTCATAAATGGCTGACAAATCGGAATATATATTGTGCTCAAGTATTGAGGATTCAGATTTGTCAATATAAGTTAGAGCTTCTAGTAGAATTTTTATCGCTTTGTCATAGTCTTCCAAATCAACATATACATCGGCTAAATTTCGGAGAGAAAACGCCGTAATTTGATCGGCTTTAATACTTTTACGAGCTTCAATTGAACTTGTAAGATGTTGAATAGCTAGATCATATTGTTTTAATGCTTTGTATTCAGAGCCGATATTATTATCAAGTGCTGAATTTATGTAAGCATTCATAAAGGATCGATAAAGACTAGCTTTTTTATAATAAAGCAATGCTTCTTTGTGTTTTTTTTCATCTGAGAAAACATTTCCCAAACCATTATATACATCAAAAAAATGGAGTGTACTTTTTAATGAATCATACAATTCCAAAGCTTTGAAATAATGTATTTTTGCTCCCTCATAATTGTTTGTTTTATAATATAAAAATCCTTTGATCTTATGATATCTAGCTTGTGCATGTTTATTTTTGGTTTTGTTTGAAATATTTAAGGTTTTATCCAAATAAATAAGAGCATCTGAATATTGCTTTTTCCCTGAATAAACATTAGATAAACTGAAATATAGGCTAGAACAAATATTATTTAGCGAGTCTGAACCCATTTGTTGAAGCCCTAATTTTAAATGATGAATAGCTTCATCTAACTTTCCTTGCTGTTCTAAACATTTTCCGATATTGTTATATACACTTGCAATATCTTCGTTTACACCTGTTTGGATTCGTAAAGCTAAAGCCTTATTGTAAAAAAATAATGCCTTTTCGTAGTCACCTTCTATTCCTTTTGAAATGACACCAAGCAGGTTGTTACCATTGGATTCTCCTTTTTTATACTTAATTAATTTTGATTTCTTGATTATTTCATAACTATTGGCTCTAGCTATCTCTACATCTTTTCTATAGGATTTAAAAGATAATAAATACAAAGAATCAATCTGTTCTGATGTTGGATAATCAGGTAAGGCAGGAGGCTGCAAGTAGTCATTACTAGACGAGCCGAATGATACAAAATAGGTGAAATGAAGAAGCAGACACATCATAAATGTGTGCTTCAAAAATAGTTGATCGGTTTTCATAACTTACATGTACACATGATTATGATTTTTTAATAGTGTTTCTGGTCAGCCTTACAATATTTGAAAATTTCAATTTATCAATCTATAATAGATATAAATTTAGACAAACTCTTAAATAAGCTATTGAAAGTCGATAAAGATAGACTAAAATAATCTTAAATATGACCAAGATAATTATTAATCTATCTTTATTAATGAGTTTTAAAATGTATTAAGGTGTTTCTCCACCATGATCTGTGCCATCTTTACTACCTTCTCCTACTTTCTTCTTGTCATCTTCTTTATTTTTCTTACCCGATATCAATTCATACACCGTAATTTCGATTGATTTATTTAATTTTCCATTTTTAGATACTTTGTATCCATTACCCAGATCTATCCAATGAATAATAGGATTAAGGCAAACCAATTTTTCTATAGAAGGTAAATTTTTGTCCTTGTTAATATACACTTCTACATTCGTAATACCATTTTTTGATGGTGGTTTAATTTTGAATCCTGCATTTCGATAGTCAATTCGTGGAACAAAAAAGGTAGTTTGTAAAAATAAATGACCATTCTTACCTTGTACAAGAATTGAATTTAGTTGGTTTAATGTCATTTAGATTCGTTTTTGATGTTAAAAATTATTTGGTTTAACCATTCGTTTCTATTGACGATCTTCTGCTTTTGATGTTTATTTTTATAGGATGCACATCAATACACAAAAATATTGGATTCATAGTTCCTATAACTCCCTATAAATATGGATTATCTCCTACGTAGTTGTACATAGAGTTTTTAAACAAACCCTTGGATAGGAAGCACTTTTAAAATAATTTGAAAAAAATAAATAGATACCACATATATGAAAATCCTAACAATTTCTGGTTCTACAAGAGTAAACTCAACTAATACTGATCTATTGAAAAGTCTATCACTTCTAAACAATGAACACATCTTTCAATATTATTCTGACCTTCAAAATCTCCCACTATTTCATCCTGATATAGATCAAAGTCTATTACCAGAAATAGTCGTTTTTTTCAAGAAAAAGATCGCAGATGCAGATGCAATTATCATTTCCACACCATCATATCTACATAATATTCCTGCTGTTTTGAAAAATGGATTAGAATGGTTGAGTAGTTCGGGCGAATTGCAAGCCAAAAGAGTATTGGCGATCACTTATACACCTCATGCTCCAAGGGGACAAAAAGCAATGTCATCCTTAACGAATACACTCACAGCTTTGAATGCTACCATTGTAACGACTTTAGAATTATATCATACCGATATTACTGTCGATCAAACAGGAATAATAACCAATAATGGAGGCGGAACTTTACTAAAAGAAGCGATTCATTTATTACAAGATTGATATTTAGTTGTAGAACATTAGGAATTAATCAAGCATTGATTACCTTTGAGATGTTATTTGGTTTCTATCCTTGGATAGAATTAAAAGGGAATCTAGTGTAATTCTAGAACAGTCCCCGCTGCTGTAAATTCTAATATAGCTTTTGATACAAAGCCACTGTTATTATTATAATGGGAAGGTTTCAAAAGTGGAATAAGTCAGAAGACCTGCCTCATAATCATATTGCAAATCACTTTCGGAGGAAAGGTGGCGATAGATGTCAAGTATTCTAAAAGTTTGTGCTTTTGGGAATTATGCTCTTGTTTGAATGTATTTTATAATGCTTTCCTACGCATCTACCGTCGTACTCGCTCTATAAAAAAGGTAGATGATTTTAAATCGAATATTATGGGTTTTATTAGTGTTGACTTCAACGAGTAGTTGGGGACAAACTACAATGGATTCTACTCAAATTATTCAAACCATTGAGGTCAAAGCTCAGAAAATTAGAACGGGGGGAATTGGTTCAACAACTGCAAAGTGGGATTTACCACAACTCACCAATACTATTGCAGGTAATATAGCTACATTATTACAAACAGAGGCAGGCGTTTTTATTAAATCATACGGTTTGGGTAGTCTGGCAACATCATCTGTTCGAGGTGGGAGTGCGGGACATACTTTAGTCTTGTGGAATGGTATACCGATACATAGTCCTATGTTAGGTTTATTGGATTTGTCTTTATTACCTATAAATACGGTGGATGTAGTTGAATTTCAAAAAGGAGGAAACGGAGCCTTGTGGGGCAGTGGAGCTATTGGTGGCGTTTTATCAATGGATAACGAGGTGGATTTTTCCAACACATTAAACCTTTCGGTTCATTCATTATTGGGAGCGTTTGGAACACATCAACAAGATTTAAAAATTGGAGTAGGATCAACCAAATTTCAATCCAAAACTCGGTTTTCGTATCGAAGTGCAAATAATGATTTTACTTATCGACTTCGCCCTCAATTACCCAAACAAAAACAGACCAATGCTGCTCTGGAAAATTATAATTTTCTTCAAGAATTTTATTTTAGACCCAATTTAAAAAATGATCTTTCCGTTTATTTTTGGCGACAATATTCAGATCGACAAATTCCACCAACGACGACTCAAAATAAAAGTGAAGCCTATCAAATAGATCGTTCCAATCGTCTGATTCTAAATTGGAAACATCGTCGAAAGCATAGCTTTTGGAATAGTAAACTAGCTTATTTTGACGAAGATATTGACTACTTCGACCCACAAACCTTACTTGAAGCCTTGAGTAACTTCAAACAACTAACGGCTGAAACGACTCGAAATTGGTTTTGGAAAGATCAACATCATTTTTTGGCTGGAACTACCTATCTTTTTTCACAAGCAACTGCTGATGGCTATCGTGGGAAAGAAGAGGAACATCGAGTAGCTCTATTTGCATCTTATCGTTGGTCGGTATCTAAGTGGCAGACACAATTAGCTATTCGTCAAGGCTTTAGAGATATAGAACGTTTGCCTGTTTTACCAGTATTTTCTGTTGATTATAAAGTGAACTCAAATATAGAATTGAAGGCTAAAATTAGTCGAAACTACCGATTGCCAACCCTGAACGATCGTTTTTGGCGACCTGGCGGAAATCCTAATTTGTTACCAGAAACGGGGTGGAGTCAAGAGGTCACTGCTATTTCATTTTTTGGAAAAAACAGATTTCAATATCAAATTACAGGTTTTAATCGACAAATTGAAAACTGGATTTTATGGTCAAGAAAAAAAGATCAGCTGTTTTGGTCATCCAATAATATCACAAAAGTGTGGAGTCGTGGTATAGAACAATCACTAGAGTTTAGTCAGCCTATCACTAATGGAAACCTACAATTTAAAACTCAATATAGTTATATCAAATCAACGAACCAAGTCGCTTTAGAAACACCGAGAATTGCTCGTGGACAACAATTATTCTATACACCAGAACATCAACTTTCTTTTAATACAAAAATCCATTGGAAAACGTGGCAATGGTCTTTTCAACAGATTTATACAGGAGCAACAACGGGGATCAATGCAGATGTTGATTCATATTGGATTGCTAATACACGTGTACAATATCAAATAAATAAGCAAAAGTGGAGATCAACCGTCTTTTTGAATCTTCACAATATATTGAATACCAATTATTATGTCATCGAACGTCGTCCAATGCCTGGGCGATATATAGAAGGTGGCATACAATTTAATTTTAACCAATAGAAATTTTTAAAAAATGAAACGAATTTTTACAAGTATGTTATGGTTGGCAAGCCTTGGATTAGGCTTTGCTCAAACGGTTGCTGATTTTGAAAACTTTGATTTGTCTAGCGAATCTTTTTTGAATGGAAGTGATGGGTCAGGAGGTTTTTCAAGTGGAAATGTCTTTTTATCAAATGTCTATAATACAGACTATGATTTTTGGTCAGGTTGGGCTATTTCCAACACAACAGATACTCAAACACCAGGTTTTTTAAATCAATATAGTGCGATCACAGGTGGTGGCGCAAATGGTAGTGATACTTATGCCTTAACCTTTATTTCAGGCGAGTCGGTCATCAATTTGGAAAATGACGCACAAGCGGTGGAAGGTATGTATGTAACAAATAACACTTATGCGTATTTGAGCATGCAAGAAGGAGATACTTATGCTAAGAAATTTGGTGGAGATTTAGGTGATGATCCAGACTTTTTTTTATTGACGATCAAAAAATATGAAAATGGAGTTTTGGGTGATGAGTCAGTAGAGTTTTATATGGCGGATTATCGTTTTGAGGATAATGCTATGGATTATATTGTAGATGAGTGGACGTATTTAGATTTGACTTCACTTGGATCAGCCGATAGTTTACAATTAACGTTGACCTCGTCTGATGTGAGTCCGTTTGGAATCAACACGCCTGCATATGTGTGTGTCGATCAGATCGAAACAAAAGAAACTACTTCTGTAAAAGCAGTAGAACTAACAGCGGTAAACATTTATCCAAACCCAACAACAGATTTTATTTCCATTGATAACGATACCAATTCAAATATCAACTATACTATTTTTGATGTATATGGTCAATTGGTACAACAAGCATCAACAGCACTTAGCCACACTCGAATTGGCGTGAATAATTGGACAAAAGGAACATACATTATTCAAGTGACGGACGGAGAAAAGGTAAAAACAGAACGTATTATTGTTCAGTAAAAACCGAAAGTGAAGAGGTGACTTTAGTCACCTCTTTACTAAATTCATTACTACACCGCATCATAATTCTTAGCTACTGCTTCCCAATTTATCACATTGAAGAAATTGTTGATATAGTCTGTTCGTTTGTTTTGGTAATTGAGGTAGTAGGCGTGTTCCCAAACATCAAGACCTAGAATTGGTGTTCCTGATTGTTCTACTAATTTACCCATCAACGGATTATCTTGATTTGGCGTCGAACTGACAAATAATTTTCCTGCCTTATCAACCGATAACCAAGCCCAACCTGATCCAAAACGAGACGCCGCCGCTTTCGAAAATTGTTCTTTGAACGTATCATAAGACCCGAAAGTCGCTTTGATCGCATCTGCTAGTTTTCCTGTTGGTAGGCTTGCTTCACCTGGTTTCATGACATTCCAAAACAAACTATGATTGAAGTGACCACCACCATTATTTCGAACACCTGTATCCGCATCGGTAACAGATTGAACGATCGTTTTCAAATCCTTACCAGCAAGTGTATGACCTTCTAGTGCTTTATTTAATTTTCGGACATAACCCGCATGATGTTTTCCATGATGAATTTCCATAGTTTGAGCATCAATATTGGGTTCTAAGGCTTTAACATCATAACTGAGTTTAGGTAATGTAAAATTAGAAGTAGCAGCCGTTGCTTTTTCAGGTGCTTTCTCTTTTTTGGAATCCATTGCGGTATCACCACATGAAGATAAAGGCGCAACTAATGTTCCGACTGTCAATATCGTGCCTGTTCTTAAAAATGTTCTTTTTTTCATTGGAAATCAAATTATGAAGTATGCTGGAGTAATGTATATTGTTATATAGAATAACAGAATGCCTTAGATTGTTCAAAAGTAAATCTACATAATTGATAGCACAAGAAAGAGAAAAGATGGAATCAATTTAAAATTGCTGCCTGATTTATATATTTACGTAGCACTGATTTTTGCATTCGAAGTTTGAGTGACCGAATATTCTAAGATTTTTAACCAAACATTTAATAGCCAATGCGCTTGTTCATGTAGATGCGTTTGACGAACATATCTAGCCATATAATAACTCGTATTTCTAAGCAAATAAAACTGAAAAGCGTGTTCCACATCTAACTGAAAAGCCAATTCCATTTCTTTAATTTTAGGATGCTTAACCATAGTTGCTAACTGTATCCAAATGGCTTCGTGATCCAAATGATGAACCAACACACCTGTCTGAATAATAAAATGAAAAGCATCGTATAATAATGGAAGTCGATCTGCTAATTCCCAGTCGTAGACATGGATTTTAGTTGTAGAAGCATAACTGTTCCAAGGTGTAAAATCACCATGTGCAATAGATGTGGGAATGTTTTTTTTATGATCCAATGTTTGATATAATTGGTGTAGTAATAACCAAATATGCTGTACTTTATCTTTCGACAAATCGTTTTCGATCTTCACAAATTTTAAAGAAGTAATATCATTTTTAATAGCTGCCCAGACTTCGAGTTTATCCAAAGCATGATATTCTAAAGTCGCCTGATATAATTCTTCCAAAGCACACAAATGAACATAGGAAAGTGTTTCGTTTTCTAAAGGTTGATCGGGTTTAATATTTGTCAAAGTCAGACTAGATGCATGTAATGTTCCTATTGGAACTTGCAGATATTTAAAATGATAAGGTTGTAATTTTTTTAAGTAGTATCCTTCTTTTTGAATCAAATTATAAGCAGGGGTAGCCAATGGCATTTTGACGAATTGAATGGGTTGATTGGCATTAGAATAAGCAACTACAGCCTTCCGATTACTACCTTTTGTTCCTGTGAAAACAGCAATATTTGCATTATCAGGTGTGGGCTTTTGTTGAAGTATTGGAATACTAGAACATTTTACCCAAAAACGTCCAGATTTTAATACGTTTTTTAAGCCTAATTTAAATCCTAACTTAAAAATAGTGGAAAAAATCCAACCTCGCTTTCCCGATCCATTGTATAAATGTAGGAAACTTGGATCGCTCTGTTCAGACGGATAAATCCATCGAATGGTTTTATCTGTGTTGTTAATAAAATCAAAAGCAAAGTGATCAGAATGATGAGATGTAGGTTTTGAAAACTGAATAATAGCGACTGAATCTATTGACTTTTGAGTTATGTTTATTTGTTGATTTGTAAGGTTGAGAATGGTGCTAGGTTGGTTCTCAATAGCTTGAATTAACGTTTCTTTATTGGTAAAAAAATCAATGGTACAATCCAACAATTCTGTGTTTGCTTGTTGTTGGAAAAAAGCTTTTTCAGTAGTCAATACTAAAATATGTTTTCCATCTGGATTAATAATTTTACATAAAACTGCGATGTCTTTTGGGTGGATTACACTCATGCCAGACTATATTTTTTTGTTTCTTTTTTGAAAACATGAACAGCAAAAAACAAAATGATAAATTGATAAAACTGGATACCATAATTGGATTCTCCAAAGATTCCAAATTCTGTTGTAGAATTTATAATCACAGGGATCAGCATCAACCAAGCCATGACCTTGTAATAGTTGTTCTCTGATTTTGCAATAATAATAGCCGTTGCAATCATCTGAAACATACAGATAAATCCACCGACTAATCCTAAATTTAACAACACTTGAATAAATGTATTATGGGTCATTCCTGCGGCATAAGAATGAATACTATCAAACTTATCTTCATAACTAATGCGCATAAATCCATATCCCCATATCGGTTCTTTGACAAACCCATCTGCGATTAAATCCTGCCAAAAAGGAAGACGTCCTGTCATGCTCATCACCTCTTCCATATCACCTTGTTTGAGAATGATTGTTTGCACCAAAACAGGTAGGGCGAAGATGGCTCCTACAATAGAACCCAAAATCAGAAATCGACTTTTAGACATCAATACACATATAGCTGTTACAATTAAAAAAGCACCTAATGACGAACGAGATTGTGTCAATAATAATACGATTACAGAAATCAACAGCACTGCGATTTGACTAAATTTGATAGGTGTTCGGCTCATTTCAGTATACGCCATAACCGTTCCTAAAACGGCTAACATACCCAATTCATTAGGGTTAATAATATAGCCACCCAAACGGGAAACTTCCCCGCCATGTGTTTGACGATAAAATGTATCTGGATCAAGCAACAAACCCAATAAGAAAGCCAGACCAATCCACATAGTGGCGTGTCCAAACAACCAGCTAAATGGACGATGATTATCACTAATATGATTGTAAAAAACAACCAATTGTATATAAAACCAGGCAAAGACTAAGGCTTCAAAGATCATCGAAAATTGAAGTAAAGAATAGCGCACCGAGGAACTCCAAAAAACGGAAATAAGTCCTAGCAGTAAGTAAGCAGTATACAGAAAAACGGGAGTTAGATTTTGAAACTGAATTTTATATTGTTTAAATCTATTTTTTAATGAAAATAAGATCATAAAAGTCACACCAGTCAAAGCCATGCGTAAGACCGTTTTGACCAATTGTGTCATTGTAACAGAATCAGGAAACAAGGTAAAATAGCTCATTATCCTCAAACCTAACAATAAAAGCAAGGCAAAAGCTACGGATCGACTTCTATATATTTCTTTTTCTAGCATTAGTATTAGACCGTATATGTTTGAACCAATTGTTGAGCAATATGCTTCCAATCGAAGGCTTGTTCTACCATAGATCGAGCATTTTTACCGAGTACCAACAAATAGTTAGAGGTTTTTAAACGATAGCAATTCATTAATACTTCAGCAATCGTTTCTGGATTATTTTCTCGTAATGGAATGCCTGCATTGTGTTTTTCTATGTAAGCATTAATATTGGTCGCTTCACTCGTAATACATGGAATGGATAGAGCCGCAGCTTCTAAAACAGCCATAGGAAAGCCTTCCATTCGGGAGGTGTGTAAGAAAACATCAAATGTGTTTAAGGTTTGGAATTTAACCGTTCCAAAAAGTGCGCCATGAAATACGATTTGGTCTTGAATACCTAATGTTGAAGCTAGGGCTTCCAATTTTGGACGATCTTTTCCATCACCAATCAATTCTAAGCGACCTTCACCACCTTGTACTAAAAACTGTTTGAACCCTTTTAACATTAAATCCAACCCTTTATGTTGAATATCAATTCTGCCCATAAAACCAAAGACTAAATCACGTTGTCCATTTCTACTTAATGCTGGAATATCATGTAAACTAATACCATTGGGAATCAGTCTTTTATGTTCAATTTTAATCAAATTATCTAGGTTTTCAAATTCATTGATACCCAATAATTGAATGGCTTTGGCATCCTGGATAAGTTGGCGTTCCAACAAATAGAAATACGTTTTTTTAACCCATTTATTTTTTTCCATTGCTCCTTCTGCAAACGAACCATGTGGTGTGAAAATATACTGGATACCTCTTTTTTTGAGTAACTTAGAAATTTTGGAAAACTCTAAAATAAATGCTCCGTGAATATGAAAAATAGTGTTTTTTGGAACTAAATCAATTGCTGTTTTTAAAAAAGGACAGATCGTTTTATCTCTAAATTGTTGAAATAGAACCGTTTTAAAAACCCTTTTTGGATAAGTATGATTGAGATCGTTAGCAATACCCCAAACGGTTACATCATAACCCAATTCTTTTTGTGTATTGGCTAGTTGATGTACTACTTTATTGACACCGTTCATTCGTTCTGGATTGGCTTTTCCAAGCACTAAATGGATTATTTTCATGCTAAAATATTTTAAATAGTTGTCTGATTATTGATATAAAAGGGATGGTGTTTTTAGTTTTTGCCTAATGAAATACATGTATGTGAAGAGGGTTAATAATTGACTAATAATAAGACCCGTTAATAATCCCCAAATGCCCCAATGTTCGGTCATTGGAAATGCAGCAGCCATGCTAAACGCAGCACTAATGCAATAGGCGATAAAAATGGGTTTTGTAAACTGAATTGTTCTTAAAAAATAGCGAGCAGGAAAGCCCCAATACGCAATAAAATAATTAATGCAGTACCCAACGATGACAAATCCGTAACTAGAATATTCAGATCCGTATAATATTTCTATTAAAAATGATCCTGATAAAGCCATAACGCCCAAAACAACCGTTACTACACTTCCCATCCAAAGACTGGTTTGTTTTAGATATTGAGACATCTTATTCATACCTTTTTCTATATATTGTTGGGCGGCCTCGGCGGGAACAATGTTTTCCATAGCTAAAAATAATAAATGGCATAATCCAACAATATTCTGCCCTATTCGAACAGCACCCACCGCAGTAGCACCTAATGTGCTAGCTGCGGCAATTAGGAAAAAATTTCCTGAGCACCATTGGAGAATTGAAGTCCCTAGCAACCAAGTTGAAAACTGATAATGCTCCTTAATTATTAATTTCACTTTGTTACTGGACTCTAATATCTTGTAGTTGTGAAAGGGTTTACTGAATGAAATACAACTGCTTGCATATGCTCCAATCAAGATTATTAGTGTTAAAAACAAACTCGCTATTTCAAAGTAATAAGTACCAAATAAACCAATGAATAAGACAGAATACAATAAAGCATCCATCAAAAAAGGACGGATATATTGTTTTTGAATGAAGTAATATTTTCTAATAAAATCTTGAAGTACATAAAGAATACTCAACACGCTAATTGGAAGTAAATATTGAAACCAATTAGGAGCTGAAAAAAATAGATCTCTTACCCAATATATCAGGATAGCAAGTCCAAAAAAACCTATTCCGAAACCGATTTGAATGATCCAAAGTGATTGTATATAGGCTACTTTTTCAGTTACTTTTTTCTTAAAAAAAAGCGTCATCATGGGCTTGGTAATGAACGCTTGATGTAAACTCAATAGAAACAGTGCCCCCATCCATAACAGTGCAAATATGCCGTATTGATCTAAGCCTAATAAGCGAACGAGAACCAATCCTAAAACAAAATTTCCACCACTTACAATAGCTTGGTCGGCTAAGATCAATACCTTTTGATTAGCAGTAATAAATTGTTGTATGGACTGAATATTTGGCATATTATTTTTGAGATTTACTTTCTATTTTTTTTTCTCAACAGGTTTTTAATACTACTTCCACCTCCAAATATTGAATGCGCATATTCACGACTACCGACATATCCGATATATTGTTTGGACGGTTTTACGCTATTCATTACGAGGTTTAAATTGGGAATATTCCATGATTGGATACTATGTTTCATGGCACTGATGAGGTGTCGTTTTGTGTAATCTGCTCTGATGACAAATAAATTAGCCGTACTATTTTGCATGATCGGAATCGCATCAGGAATAATACCAATGGGTGGTGTGTCGACAATAACTACATCGTAATGATGCCGCATTTCTTCAATAAATTGATTGGTTCGGGCAGAAAAAATAAGGGCTTTTGACCTACCATTGAGGTGACCAGATGGAACAACATCCAGGTTATAATAATCGGTGTTGATAATGATTTCATTCATCGCTTTTTCTTTTCGCAACAGCGCACTCAAACCATGGTCGTTTTTAACTCCGAAAGCGGTATGAATACTTGGTCTGCGAATATCCAAATCAATGATGAGTACTCGTTTATCTGTATCGGCTAGAACTTTCGCTAAATTGATACAAGTGAATGATTTCCCTTCACCCGACATCATAGAAGTAGTCACCAATAATTGTCCTTTATCATCTGTTCGTGGTAGTTTGTTGACATTTGCAAGTAGGCTAGAAACTAAATCAAAACTATCTAGGGCGTTGTTTTTATTTTTCCAAATTGTTCCAATAACAGGCACATCTAATTCTTCTTGTACATCATCATTTGAACGGATCTTTGCATTGAAATAATCATAAATATAGGTGATGATAATTCCAAACAACAAAACCAAAAATACACTCAAACCAACAAATAATGGTCGGTTGGGAGAAGACAATGAAGTTGGTAAATTAGCGTGGTTGACAATCTTATGCGGGTATAAATCAGAGGAACGACTAATGGCTAATTCCATTCGTTTTTCCATCAAATACGTATACATGTTTTCGTTAAGTGTCACCGCACGATTTAAGACAACTAAAGCTCGTTCTTTTTCGGGGTAGGACTTGATTTTTTGATTGAACTGGTCAATGGACTTTTGAATTCGATCTTGTTTCATGGTGATGTTATCCAAAGCAGATTGTACACTTTCAATGATGTATACACGGATGTGTTCGATTTTAGAATCAACGTTTTGAATTTCTGCACTTTGAGGCATATATTTTTGTAATAAATCCTGACGCTCAATTTCCATATTCTGCACTTTCAAATAGGGTTCTTGAAAAATAAGATTCGATAATGCTTTGAAATTGGGCGAAAAATCCAATAAACTCTGACCTGTTTTTAGGTATTCATATAATTTTTCTAATTCTGATTTTTGCATTCCAAAATCAATATGTTGCAGATCCAATTGTGTTAATTCTTGAAGGGTTGCCTCTGTTTCTTGACGTGTATTGATGAGCTGGTTAGAAGTTCTAAAATAAGCTAATTCCGATTCAGATTTTCTTAGTTTATCTTCGGCAGTAGCCAGTTTATCATCTAAAAAAGCGAGCGTTTCACTAGATTTTTTTTCTTTATAAAAAATACTTTCATCCATGTAGGTTTGCATCAACTGATCGACAAATTCTTGCGCTTTTAAAGCGATTTCATGTTCAAAATAGATGCGAATGATGGGAATATCTTTTTCGACAGGTCGGACAAATAGGTTTTGTTTAACCTGCTTAGTCTGTTCTTTTGGGGTGTTAATTATAAATTTGAATTGATCTCCAACGGCTAGACTATTAGGACGAGCTTGTAAGAAATCAGTGTTTGGTGAAATGCTTAATTCTACATGTTCTGTTACTAATGTAGAATCGAATTTAATTTTGTTGTTTGTCCCTTGCCCAAGATCACTGTTCAATACAAATGATTCGTCATCGGCATATTCAATAAAAAGTTCTCGGTCATAAAAAGATGGGTTCAGAATTTTATAATTAATCAAAAATGGTCGATCTTTATATAATTCTTGATGACTCATATCACCAATTCTATGAATGGTCAGTTCCCAATCCAACTGTTCAATTGTTTTTTCAATTAAGTCTCGTGATTGCAACACTTCAATCTCTGTTAAGAAATTTTCATTTTTAATAGAGGCATTACTTCTATTTCCTTGAAACAGATCAAAACTCGTTTGATGGGCATTTAGGTTATTGATTTTTATAGCCCCTTCCGATTGATATTGTTCGGGCAAGTAGCCCACCGCTTGATTGGCAATAATGATGGTTAATACGACCAAAACAGCTAAAAATGGACTTGCCTTTATTATAGGTAAAATAATACGTTGAAATTCTTTTTTGATAGTCATAGTTCACAGGTTTATTGAGGTTAGATTAGATTTAGTTTGCGAGAATTGATATGAGAACAGCAACTGCGGTAACAAGACTTGCTACTGGGGTTAGTCGCTGTAAGTTTTCATCTAATGGCTTTCGACCACCCGAGGCAACATAAATAATATCTTCTGGTTGTAAAATGATATTAAATTGGTGTGCTGCTCGTATATCTGTCAAATCTATCAGAAGCTCAATAGGTTGGTTGTCAATCGTTCGCACCACTTTTACTAAACTCGGATCAGCATATTTATCCAATCCGCCTGCCATAGCAATCATTTCAAGTAAAGTGACCTTTTCATCACCTAGATCATACTTACCTGCTTGTTCAACTTCACCTAACACAGTTACGTAATAGTTGAGTACTTTTAAATTAATAATGGGGTTTTTAATATAACTGCTGTACGCTTTTTCTAAGATGATATTGGCTTCTTTTGCAGTGTAGCCAGCTAATTGTAGTGCTCCGATTTTGGGTAAGTTTACTTCGCCAAGCGCATCAATGGTTAACCATCTTCCTGTTGCTTCATTAGAGGAGAAAATACTATTGACCGAACCAATACTCAATTCTTCATGTCCCCAAATACTCACCGTTATACGATCGCCAATTTTTAGCGTAACATCTTGATAGGTAAAATATTCTTGTAGGACAACATTATCATTTGTTTCTGTTAAGGTAGAGTTGAACAGCGGATTAGTCGTACTACAAGAGGAACAAATAGTCAATAGAACTATTATTCCAAGGATTAATTTTCTCATAATCTAGCACATTAGTTATTACATTTTTAACACGCTAATTACATAGCTAAGGTAGTGCCAATTCCATAAGTCATTGATAGACAGTTTTTTAAAATCTGTTTTGAAGATCTGTTTTTTCCATGAACGGTATTGATTTCCCATTTTGGGAAGGGAATAATATCAAGCAATATAAAGTATTTATAGGGTTGAGATAATAAAACTATATCGATGAAAGTGGACACGCCAAGCTATTCGATTTTTTGCTAAAAATTGATCGTATTTGTAGCAATACAAAACGTTCCCAAAATGAGATTGACTTCCCACACATGGAAATCAAGGCAAATAGATTTTTTTATAAGTAACTGTAAAACAATAGTTTAGTTCTTTGGCATTTTTGTAGAATTGTTGTTAGGAAAGTAAAGCAACTAAAATTATGAAAAAGACAAAACTCGGAATAATTGGTACAGTCGGTATACCAGCCAAATATGGCGGTTTTGAAACGCTTGTCCATCAGTTGGTGCTAAACCTGGGATCAAAATTGGATATGACTGTCTACAGCAGTAGTGTGAGTTATACTAAACAAGAACGTGTCTCAACTTGGAAAGGGGCTAACATCAAATATCTTCCATTAAAAGCCAATGGCGTTCAAAGCATTCCTTACGATATTTTCTCGATGATACATGCCATGATTTTCTGTGATGTCTTACTCGTTTTAGGGGTATCTGGTTGTATTTTCCTACCATTTGTAAAATTATTTACTAACAAAAGAGTCATCGTTAATGTAGATGGTTTGGAATGGAGAAGAGCGAAATGGGATGGTTGGATTAAGAAATTTTTAGTATTCAGTGAACGGATGGCCGCTCGGTACGCCGATAGAATAATTACTGATAATGCTGCACTTCAAGATTATATCCAAGATCATTATGGAATTGATAGTAGCTTGATAGAGTATGGTGCCGATCATGCCAATCCAGTTGCAATTTCTCCTGAATTTATGCGTAAATATCCATTTTTAGGAGATAAATATGCGTTTTCGGTATGCCGAATCGAACCTGAAAACAATATTCATATGATTTTAGAGGCTTGTAGCCACAAGTCTGATTTGCCTCTGGTTTTAGTCGGAAATTGGCGCAATAGTACCTATGGATTAGAACTTTTAGAGAAATATGCTGCTGTTTCACATTTTCATTTATTAGACCCTATTTATGAATCTTCGGAGTTGAATACACTGCGTTTTAATTGCCATTTATATCTGCACGGGCATAGTGCTGGAGGCACAAATCCTTCTCTGGTGGAAGCGATGTACTTAGGATTATCGGTCATTGCTTTTGATGTAGTTTATAATCGGGTGACCACTGAAGAGAAAGGAATTTATTTTAGCAATACAGGGCAATTATTGAATATTATGAATCGCTTGAATGCCTCTCAAATTAAAAAAATGGGAACAACTATGAAGTCGATTGCAGATCGTCGATACACTTGGGCACTTATTTCGAATAAATATCAAGATGTTGTGACTGGTGCAGAGACTGTTCCAACAATACGTCCTGTTTTGACTAAGAAAATTGCAGGACAAGTGCGTCCATCTAATCCTCCCGTATTTGTACAAAAAGTGAGAACAATGCAAAAATAAGATAGCTATTTTTATCTCAAACTACGTCCAACCATTTTACCCAAAAACTTTAAAATTAAATACACATGTTATATTTACTATACATATTATTAGCTGGTTTTTTAACAAGTACTAGCGGCAACTATTTAACTATAGCGTGGGCAAAACGAAAGCAATTATTTGAGTCCAATGACCATCGAAAAACACATACTGAGAAAGTGAGCGCACTCGGAGGATTACCTATTTTCATAGCTTTTTGGGTAGCCGTTTTATTACTTGGTAATCTAAGTTTTGATCTTATTATTCCTCTATTTAGCGCAACTGTACTTCTTTTAGGGATTGGATTATGGGACGATGTTAAAAATATCGGTGTAAAACGTCGATTACTAATACAGATAACTGTGGCCAATATCGCTTTTTTTTCTGGTTTTCACTTTGGTTTTGAGGCAAACAATTTTCAAATTTTTATAAACTATGGAGCCACGATTTTCTTTGTACTGTTATTGATTAACAGTATTAATTTTATTGATGGAATCAATGGTTTGGCAGGAAGTATAGGAGTGATTAGTTTTAGTGTAATGGGGGTGTTGATGTATTTATTGGGAGCACATATATTTGCTATTCTCTCATTTGGCTACGTGGGTGCGTTACTTGGATTTTTAGCATATAATTATGGAAAAAAAGCAGCTATTTTTATGGGTGATAACGGCTCAACTGTTTTAGGATTTCTAATTGCTATATTTACTATGAAATGTACCCAATTGAGTGTAGCTGATATGTCATTGTCTCATCTACCTATTTTGTTAGGTATCGTATCTATCCCTGTTTTGGATTTGTTAGCAGTTGTATGTTTACGCATATTCAAAGGAAAATCACCTTTTTCAGCAGATCGTTCACACATACACCATATTCTGACGGCAAGTGGGATGAGTCATCCACAAGCCTGTCAATTTGTTATAGTTTGGATGCTAGCAATTATTACTATTTTTTATATCAACTCAGTAACTTCTATTACTATTGCAAGTGTATTGCTAATTGGAATTTATAGTTTAATAAGAGTACAATACAGTGTAATTAAAACGCCTGTAACTTCTCTTTCAGTATCGGGTAAGCCTGATGGGCAGCCGACGTTATCTGCTCAATAAGTGTACAAATCTCAGATTCGTTAAAGTCTTGTTCTTTGGTCATTTTTTCAATTTGAGCTGCCATGTTTTCTTGGCATTTCATACCGAGCATCATAAAATTGGGTTTCATTTGATGAGAAACTTTATAGACCATTTCCCATTTTTTTTCCTTAAATGCTTCATGCAAATTGGAAAGAGAAATTGGTGTTTCTTTGATAAATGTATTGACCATGTCTTTTACAAAATTTCGATCACCGTCGCTAAAATCAAGTAAATAATCGAGGTCAATAGATAGATTATTTGATGTAGAAGAAGATTCATTATCCATACTTTCTGTTTTTTGGGTAACCAAACCAAGGATATTACCAATCTTTTTCATCAATACATTTGGTGAAAAGGGCTTCGTAATAAAATCATTCATCCCGGCAGCGATAGCTTTGTTTTTTTCTTCTAGTAATGCCGCTGCTGTCATGGCAATAATTGGAATACGTTGGTTTGGGTTATTGTTATCGGTTCGAATGGCATAGGTTGTTTCTACCCCGTCCATTTCGGGCATATGAATATCCATTAGGATGAGGTCATATTGAAGTTGTTTGCTGATTTCTAGTGCTTCTCTTCCATTGTTAGCAATATCATATCGGCATTTCCAAATTTCAAGAATTTTGCTGATTAATTTTTGGTTCATCTCGTTGTCTTCTACAATTAAAACTTCAAGATGACTTATTTTTTCTTTGAGCTCTTGAGTAATTTGTTTGTGATGGATAGGTGTTTTATGAACCGCTTTGATCCCTGAATCTATGAACGGAAGGATGAATTTAAAATTTGATCCTTGATTGACATGACTTTCTACACTTATCATTCCTCCTTTAAACTCCACCATTTCTTTTACGATGGTTAAACCCAATCCTGTACCGCCATATTTGCGAGCAATTTGAGCATCTGCCTGTTTAAAATTCATGAAAATGAGCTCCTTTTTATCTTCAGGAATACCAATCCCCGTATCATGAATCTGAAATTCTATCCAATATTGCCCATTTCTTTTTTGAAGTAATTTTGCTACAATTCCTATGGTTCCATGGGTCGTAAATTTGCTAGCATTACCGAGCAAATTGGTGAAAATCTGATTGGTACGGGTTGGGTCGCCAATCACGATATTTTCAATTTCTGGATCAAAATCTAATGTTACACTAATCTCTTTGCGGTTGACTTTAAACTGAAAGGCACGTTGTAAATTGGAAACTAATTGGTATAAATTGAACTCTTTTTCTTCAAACTCTAATTCACCTGCTTCTATTTTTGAAAGGTCTAATATATTGTTAATCAGTCCCATTAAACTATCACCCGAAAACCGGAGTGCGTCAATGTATTCCTTTTGTAACGTTGTCAAATCTGTATCCTGCAAAAGGTGTGTCATTCCAATGACAGCGTTCATTGGCGTACGGATTTCATGACTCATATTAACCAAAAATTGCTGTTCTGCTTGCTGTGCTTGTTCAGCCGTTTCTTTGGCTTTAGCGAGTTCACGTTCTAATATTTTTCGTTCGGTAATATCGTAATGAATGCCTAAAGAACCGATTGGGTTTCCATCTTTATCGACAATCGGTGCAGCACTAATTAATACCCAAATGAGCGAACCATCCTTTTTTTTAATTTGAACTTCTGAAGTGCTATTAGAAATATTTTTTTGAATATCAGGAGTAAGGTTCATCAATTGAGTAAATGAATCATTCGGAGAAAACACTTGTTTTGCGTTTTGACCTTTCAATTCTTCAGGTGTGTATCCTGTCATTTCTGCAAAGCCCTGATAAGCTCGGATGATGGTATGATGGAGGTCTGTTTCTAGTAAACCTAAAGCCATATTTTCAATAAGCCCGCGATACTTCTCTTCGCTACGTCGTAGTTCAATAGATCGCTGCGTCACATTTTGCTCTAAACGCTCATTGAGCCGTAAAAGTTTTTCGTTTACATCATACAATTCGAGGCCTTTTTGCTCTACAATCCGTTCTGCTTCCTTACGAGCAATCTGTTCTCGATGCAAACGACGTTTTAAAATTTCGACTTCCTTCATCACCTATCATTTGCTTATTATAAATTGTACTTGACTGCCGTTGTCTGTCAAATAAATCCGTTCAACATTGGCATCTTCATTATAATATTCTAGTACTTTTTCTATTAAACCCATTGCAAAGTCTGACATGCTGCGGTTTGAATAATACATCATTTCTAAAGTAGTATTACCTACTCTTTTAGTCTCAAACCGAGGTAGTTCTGCATCAGGATATAGTTTTCTAACTTCAACGTGTATGTAGCTTTCCACGGATTCTAAAAAGTCAAAAGCATTATCAGAATTGCTAAAGAAAAAGGTATATTTTCGTGCGAAAACATCAAAAATGTATTTCCCAAAATTGCGAAATAGAATCGGGATTGGAGTTGTCGTTTTTTTACTCAATGTGCTAAACAATGCTATAATTTCATGATGGTCATATGTTCCTACTGACGTATAAGCACCTTCCGAAGACAAATCAGATTCGTTAATTAAATCATCTACCATTTCATATCCATGTGATGCTTCCACCATTTCTAAAAATTCTGTAAAAACCACACCTTTCATACTGCATTTATATTTTGAATGAAAAATAATTTATATAATTACTGAACTTTACGATCGAGCACCAAATTCTTGAGAATTTAAACGATCACCACCTTGTAATTCACCTTCTTTGAGCATTCTATAAATAGTAGATTTTCCAATATCCAGTTTCCGAGCAACTTGCAACACATCATTTTCATACTTTTTTAGAAAGTGATGAATAATACTATGTTTATACTGTTCCATAGTCATTTCCTTAGTCAAAAATCCTGCTTCTTTACGGATGCTATTAAACTGAATGTCATCTGCTTCAATCACATTATTGGTTGACATCACCGCGGCTAAATCTATAATGGCTTGCAATTCTCGAACATTTCCAGGGTAGGAATAGCTCATCAGTTTAGTTTTGGCCTCTTTTGATATGGATAATTGATCTAACTGATTTTGTTTAATGAAATTTTTGAGAAAATGTTGAGCCAATAATATAATGTCATTTCCTCGTTCCCGTAAGGGTGGAAGCACGATGTTTAAACCCAGCAAACGATAATATAAATCTTCTCGGAATCTTCCTTTTTTAACCTCTTCTACCAGATTTCGGTGAGTGGCAATAACAATTCGAGCATCAAATTTGATCGGTTGTGAACCACCTACTCGCAGCACTTCACGTTCTTGTAAAGCCCTCAGTAATTTGGCTTGAATATTCAGATCCATCTCTGCAATCTCGTCCAAAAACAGTGTTCCACCATTTGCCAATTCAAATTGACCCAATTTGCGGGTATTGGCACCAGTAAATGCCCCTTTTTCATAACCAAATAACTCACTTTCTAAGAGTTCTTTAGGGATTGCACTCATATTGACTGCTACGAAAGCTCCTTTACTTCTTGAAGAATTATGATGAACTGCCTTCGCAATAACTTCTTTTCCTGTTCCCGTTTCACCATTGATAGAAACGGTGATATTCGTCTTGATGGCCTTTTCTAATAATTGAAAAATATGCATCATAGGTTTGCTATTTCCAATTATAGAATTTCCAAATTGATGCTTATCGTTTAATTGACTTTTTAGATGAGCAACTTCGTTTTTAAGGTTTAAATGTTTTTTAATGTGAGAGAGTGAATTGAGTAGACGTTCTTTAGTTTCTTCATCTTTAGTTATGTAATCATATGCGCCATCTCTCAATAAATTGACTGCTGTAGATACATCTTGTTGACCTGATAAAATAACAATAATAATATCTTCATTGAACTTCTTTATTTTATTAATCACATCTTCTCCTTTCATGTCGGGAAGCGTATAATCCAATGAAATAATATCAGGTTGAAGATGTAAATTTTCTATACACTCTTGACCTGATGAGAAAAGATGTACCTCATGATCGGGATTTAATTCCATTACATATTTGATCATGCGTTGATACATTCGGTCGTCTTCGACCACAAAAATTCGAGTACTATTAGTTTTGTTCTTCATAAGCTCTGTTGACTCTGTATATATTCATTCATATTAATTAATCTAAAATCTGAGAATACGGCTTCTGCTGATTGTAAGAATACTGAAAATTAGGAGGTTTGTATAATGGCATAAAGATGATATACCACCGATCATGAAGATCAAATTGGAGATTTCCCAAGATTCTTTTTAGCGAAAGCTATGAATTCAAGTAGTTTTTTGATTAGAGGAGTGGGAATACACAATTTTATTCATCATTGTGTATGAAGGGTTATTGTTATTAAAGCAAAAATGAATCCATTTTTCCATTTTGAAGTGCTATTTCCCAATATGGGAATGAATTTAATTATTTGTATTTATTAATTATTTGATAATGAGTTGTTTATATCTTTGGCATTAGCTTGGTAAATAAGGATAATATACAATTGATAATAACTATGAAACGATCCCTATTTATAACTGCCTTATTTGAGCACATTCAAAATGACAATTATATATTGTTAAAATGGCTTGGTAGTGACTTGGCAGATGCTGAGATAGGTTCTGACTTAGATATTTTGATCGAACCAGAAGTGGAGTCAAACGTGGTGGCATTCATAGAATCCTTTAACGGCATTAAAAGTGTTGGTAAGGAACAACTCTTTGGCGTTACACATTATTATATCTATTTTATAAATGGAGATTTTCTGCAAATAGATGTACTAACAAAATTAGTGCGAAAATCAATGGAGTACCTGTCCGTTAAAGAGCTATTTGCAAATAGTATTATTATAAACGGTATAAAAACATGCACACCACAAACTGTTTTTGAGCATGTTTTACTATTTAATTTCTTAAACAAATCAGGTATTCCTCAAAAATATATTGAATATTATACGAGACTTTCAGATAACACACAAATAGAACTATTACAATTCATAAATAATAAATACAAAACTACTTTTAAAAATTTTCAAGAAACTAGAGTCTTCAACAAAAAACAGTTAACAAATATTATTAATGTAATTAACCAATTTCCTCAGAATAATCTAACAAATAAACTCAAAAACACAGTTCAATACGGAGCTTCAATTTTCCGTAAATTAAGAAATACGAGAGGGATAGTTATTACATTTAGCGGGGTGGATGGTGCTGGAAAAAGTACGATTATTAGCGACATTTTGAATCTATTAGGGCAAAAATATAGAAGAAAAGTGGTCGTACTGAGGCATCGTCCCTCCATTTTGCCCATCATTAGTGCTTGGCGATATGGTAAAAAAGAAGCTGAGCAACGTTCTGTGAATTGCCTACCTCGACAGGGTAAAAATAAAAATACGCTTTCCTCCTATTTCCGTTTCGGATACTATTACATCGACTATTTATTAGGACAGATATATATTTGGGCAAAATATTTGCTACGTGGATATATAGTGTTATATGATCGGTATTACTTCGATTTTATTATTGATGGGAAACGATCTAACATTGATATTCCGTCAGGTGTGTCCAAGCATTTATATTGGTTTGTCAAAAAACCAGAACTCAATTTTTTTCTCTACGCAGATGCAGAGACCATCCTAAAACGTAAAAAGGAGTTATCTCCATCAGTAATTGAATATTTGACCAATCGGTATCAGCAATTATTCAATGAGTTTTCGACAAAACATAATGGCGTTTACCTTGACATTGAGAATATCAACAGGCAAAAAACCCTCCATACTATTATTAATCACTATGTCAAATTAGCTTAGTCTTATGTTGCGAACTATCCTTATTCATATTATTAAAAAGAAAAACCCACAGTTTGAATTAGACAAAGCTGTTGATACGAAAGTATGGATGAGTTTAGGGATTCAGAAATTGAAAGCGTGGATGCGTTCTTTACGATTATTATTGTATGGACAGTTGCATAAAACCTTGTTTTTGGGCAAAAGAGTGCAATTACAGTATATACACAATATTCAGTTTGGACAGTGGAATCAATTGGATGATGATGTGTATGTGAGCGCATTAGGAAAACAAAAAATCACTTTTGGTGATAATGTTAAAATTGGGGCACATAGCCGAATTATTACTTCTACTTCATTCAATCATATTGGTGAATTTATCAAAATTGGCAATAATGTAGGGATTGGTGAATTTGCCTATTTAGGTGGCGGTGGCGGTCTTGAAATTGGAAATGATTGTATTGTTGGACAGTATTTAAGTTGCCATCCAGAGAATCATAATTTTCAAAATCCAAATGAATTGATTCGTCTCCAAGGCGTAACTCGTCAGGGTATTAAGGTTGGAAACAATTGTTGGATTGGTGCTAAAGTCACTATTTTAGATGGTGTTCATATAGGTGATAATTGTGTGATTGCTGCAGGGGCAGTTGTTACCAAATCTATGCCCGCCAATAGTGTCATTGGTGGTGTACCTGCAAAAGTAATTAAATCGACCATTGCTCAAAGAGCAGAAAATATTGAAGATATTGAAGAAGATATATCCTTCAATCCTGCTTTGTCTTTATCAACTTTAGGTGGCTTTTAGGTGAATGAATGATAGTTGAAAGTCCTTTTTAAAAAACTATTCCATGAAAAATACAATTCTTATCACAGCATATGCTGTCAATCCATACAAAGGTTCAGAAGATGGAATTGCGTGGAATATAATTCGTCAAATGGCACGCCACAACAAGGTGATTGCGCTGACCCGAGAAAACAATCAATTAGCTATTGATGCTTATCTTCAGGATCATCCTTTAGATCAAGACTCGGAGTTAGAGTTTACATATTTTGATTTGCCGTATTGGCTTCGATTCTGGAAAAAAGGTGGGAGAGGAGCGTTGTTATATCATTATTTATGGCATTTAGCGGTTGCCTTTTTTATCAAAAAACAATCATTTCAATTTGATATTGCACATCACCTTAATTTCAATAATGATTGGACACCATCCTTTTTGTGGATTCTAGGAAAACCGTTGGTTTGGGGACCAATTGGGCATCATCCTAAAATTCCGTCTGCTTATATTCAGCCTTTTGGCAAAAAAGCCGCTTTTATGGAACACCTAAAATGGTTGACCAAGAAAGCGTTTTGGACAATAGACCCGTTCTTGAAGATTACTAAAAAGAGAGCCTCCAAGATTATCGGTATGAATACCAGTGTGCAGCAAGTATTGAATGTAGATGATGAAAAAATAGCAGTTATTCCAGCAGCAGGAACAGAACCTCCACCAAAAATTCAAACCAATACAGATCAATTTATTGTGTTATCAGTAGGTCGGTTTGTGGCTTTAAAAGGGTTTGAAATTACCGTTCAATCTTTTGCGAAATTTTATCAAAAATTATCAATATCTCAACAAGCAAAAGCGCAATTGGTCTTAATTGGTAAAGGGAAAGCGTTAAATTATTTACAACAATTAGAACAACAATATAACCTTCCTCAACATGCCATTAAATGGATTAATTGGATTGAGCGAGACCAGTTGGCACAGTATTATGCTTCGGCTAAAGTATTCTTGTTTCCAAGTCATGAAGGTGCAGGAATGGTCGTTCCAGAAGCCTTATCCTATGGTGTTCCTGTACTATGCTTTGATAATTATGGACCAGGAGAATTTATCAATAAAAGTTGCGGCATCTCGTTTCCGTATTCTAATCCAGATCAGTCTTCCAATGAGTTTGCACGAGCATTAGAACAGTTATTTTTTCAGCCAGTATATCAAAAAGAATTAGCTCAAAATGCTTACAAAAGATACAAAGATCGCTTTACTTGGGAAGGAAAAGGCGAGCAAATTCAACGGGTCTATAATGCTGTTTTGTATGCAGCAAGTGAAGAGTTGACTCCAGTCAACTCTTCACTACAGAATTCCAAACTGATAAAGTACCAGTCATGAAAAAGATAATTTGTGTTCACTTATATAATGATTTTAGTGGAAGTCCTTTAGTTTTATCAACAGCAATCAAAGGATTACAGAAAGGCGGTAACGAAGTCGTATTAATGACCTCACATAGTGATGGATTTTTATCAGAACTTGATGTTCAAAAAGTGATTATTCCTTATCAGTTTGAAGAAAATAAAGTAGCTCGGTTATTCGCTTTAGTGTGGAATCAATGGCAAGTATTTCGAGCATTGTGGAAATATCGGAGAGAAGAGGTGACTATTTATATTAATACCTTACTACCTTTCGGTGCAGCTTTAGCTGGTAAATTGATGGGAAAACCTGTTATTTATCACATACATGAAACATCCGTTCGTCCAGCTATTCTAAAAGGTTTTCTCAAAAAAGTAGCTACTTTAACTGCCCAAAAAGCTATCTATGTTTCTAAATACTTACATACACAAGAAGCCTTAAAAGGGGTTCAACCACAAATCATTCACAACGCCTTGTCTACTAAATTTGAAGCGGTTTCCAATTCGTATTTACATAGAAAAATCGAAAAAGAATACCCTTTTACTATACTCATGTTGTGTTCGCTAAAGAAGTATAAAGGTGTCGATCAATTTGTGACTTTAGCAAAAACGCTACCTCGATATAATTTTGAATTGGTGATGAATGCAACGCCAGAAGAGATCAAAGCGTATTTTAAACAACAAGATTTATCCGAAAATCTAAGCCTTTTTCCAAGACAAAGTAATGTGCATCCGTTCTATCAACGAGCAAGTTTAGTTATGAATATGTCTGATCCACAGGAATGGGTAGAGACATTCGGAATGACTCTTTTGGAAGGTTTTAGCTATGGGATTCCAGCCATTGCGCCGCCAGTTGGTGGACCAACTGAAGTAGTACAAGACGGTTATAACGGTTACTTAATTGATCCTATTGATTTGGATACTTGTCGAGATAAAATCCTTGCTATGGCAAACGATGAAAATCTCTATGCCTTGTTGTCCAAAAACACGCTTCTGAGTGTTCGTCAATTTAATATTCGTACGTTTCAAAAAGCTATTCAAGAAGTAATCGAACCAAAACAACAAATACATGATACTTCCTTCTTCTCTGGTTTTTTGGTTGGAAGGTAATATCTAAATTTGTAAAGTTCATAATATTAACGATGTATAAAAGTTATATTATAGTCTAATACACTAGAAATAGTTGTTTTTTAAAACAAAAACACGTATATTAGTTTTATTAAAACACGTATACATATGTCAACGAAATTAACATTAACAATTGATAAATCGGTTATTGAAGAGGCAAAGCTGTATGCAAAGTCTCAAGGTCGAAGTTTATCCAATTTAATTGAAGAATATTTAAAATCAGTATCAAGTAATACTGAAAAAAAGGAAGAATTGGAATTAAGCCCGATAACAAAGTCGTTATTTGGTGCTGTTAAACTTGAGGATAGTAAATTTGATTACAAGCAGATACTTGAGGACGAAATTTTAAAAAAGCACCTTTAACTAATTACGAAACTAATGACTAAAGTCTTTTTAGATACAAATGTAATTCTAGACTTTATCCTAAAAAGAGAAGGTTTTGCAAAAAATGCTGCAATAATTTTCGATTTGGGCGAAAGAAATAAAATACATTTAACCTTATCTTCACTTTCAATCAACAATATTGACTATATCGTCTCAAAGATTCAAAATAAGAAGAAAGCTCGAACGATTGTTATTAGACTTCTTTCTATAACGGAAGTATTATCCGTTAAACAATCAACCATTCAAAGTGCGGCTCTATCTGAATTCAAAGATTTTGAAGATGCCACTCAAAATTTTTGTGCGGAAGAAGGAAATGTAAATTGTATCATTACAAGGAATTTAAAGGATTTCAAAAAAAGTAGTCTATCTGTACAATCTCCAACAGAATTTTTGGTCAGTTTTTCATAAGCATAGGCTAATACACTAATACACCTGAAAGTAGGAATAGAACAATAATCAGCACTAATCACTAAAATAACTTCAATATAGTAATGTTGGCAAAACAGAATCTAGTATTCAAACGTTTTACCTATAAATAAAACGTTATTCTTATGATTGCTACTCCTGAAATATCCTCTTATCCACCTGCTGTATTGAGTCTAATTCCCTTGTTTTATGTGGGTTGGGCAGATAGCATTTTGAGTCCCAGTGAAATTAAACTGATTGAAGAGCGGATTCAATCCTTACCATTTATATCTAAAAAAGATGTACAAATTCTAAAAAAATGGAGCGATCCCAGTCAACCCCCATCACCAGAATTATTCAAAAAATGGGTGCGTTTGATGCAATCGGCCAATGCTGAAATTCCAGATTCAGAACGACACACGCTAATTGATGTTGGTTTGCAAATGGCAAAGCAGAGTGCGCAAACAGCTGATGAACAGGCTTGGTTCACAAATCCAGAAACGAAGCAAGCGCTAGAAGATATCCAGACTATTCTTGGTGTGGATAGCATTGAGCAATATCGTAATATTTTTTCACTAGAACAACGTCAATCAGAGCATAAAGAAGTGGTAGAACAGCCAAGTTTTTCGGTTGATGCCATGAAAACAATTCTGGATGGTGATCGAATAGAATTGAAAGATAAAATGCGAACTTTGTTATCTGATCCAGTTTTTGAATATAGTACTTTGAGAGATAAAGATGCTTATCGAAATCAGGTATTAGAATGGACGCAATTACTGGCCAAACAAGGCTTGGGTATATTGTCTTTCCCAAAGGCACAGGGTGGTCAAGATGATATGGAAGCCTACGCTACGGTGTTTGAAATGTTGGGCTACCATGATTTAAGTCTGGCGATTAAATTTGGTGTACAGTTCGGATTATTTGGAGGAAGTATCTTGTTTTTAGGAACAGAAGAACATCATGAAAAATACCTCAATGATACTGGCACTACCGAACTATTAGGTTGTTTTGCAATGACCGAAACAGGACATGGTTCGAATGTTCGTGCTTTACAAACGACAGCTACTTATGATCCTGATACCGAAGAATTTATCATTCATACACCCACAGAACAAGACGGAAAGGAATATATTGGAAATGCGATGCACAGTACTATGGCTTCTGTTTTTGCACAGTTAATTGTCAACGGAGAAAATCATGGTGTCCATGCTGTTTTAGTACCTCTACGAGATGAAAATCATCAGTTATTAGAAGGTGTTCGAGTAGAAGATAATGGTTATAAATTAGGACTCAATGGAGTAGATAATGGACGAATTTGGTTCAATCAAGTTCGTGTTCCACGAGCTAATTTACTAAACCGTTATGGTCGTGTTTCCAAAGAAGGAGAGTATTCTAGTCCTATTGAAAATCCAGGAAAACGCTTTTTTACGATGTTAGGCACGTTAGTCGGTGGACGAGTTTGCGTGCCACGAGCAGGATTGAGTGCCACCAAATCGGGCTTATCTATTGCCATCAAACATGCCTTAAAACGTCGTCAGTTTGCACCAAATCCGAATGAGCCTGAAACGTTGTTATTGGATTATCCGTCGCACCAAGCTCGACTGATGCCACTTTTGGCGAAAGCATATGCCGTCCATTTTGGGTTAGCTTATTTGAGTGATCGTTTTAATAATCGTTCTGAAGCGGATATTCGGGAAATCGAAACCCTAGCGGCAGGCATGAAATCTTATGCAACTTGGTTTACTACCGAAGCCCTTCAAGAATGTCGAGAAGCCTGTGGAGGAAAAGGGTATTTATCTGAAAATCGTATTGGTGATTTGAAAGCGGATACTGATATTTTTACCACTTTTGAAGGCGATAATACGGTTCTATTACAGCTCGTAGCAAAAGGCTTATTATCTGATTTTCAAAAGGAATTTCACGACGAAGGTTATCGAGCAGTCCTGCGCTACTTGGCAACACAAGTCACCGATACCGTTTCAGAATACAATCCATTTTTTACCAGAAATACAGATAGTCAGCATTTATTGAGTACAGACTTTTTGTTGGATGCTTTCCGTTTTAGAGAACGAAAATTGTTGTATACTGTCAGTGATCGGATTCGTGGACTCATTAAAAAACAGATCTCCTCTTACGATGCTTTTCTCCGAGTTCAAAATCATATTTTAGAACTAGCACTGGCTTATATCGAGCGAATTATTTTGGAACAATTTGCTATAGCTGTCATTGAAACAGAGGATGTAGAATGTCAAAAAATGTTGCAAACACTTTTCCAATTATATGCGTTACATACCATTCACGGACACAAAGGCTGGTATTTGGAAAACGATTATATGACAGGTGCAAAAACTAAAGCGATTCGACGGTTAATTTTTAAACTCAATAAAGATGTACGAGCAGATGCCTTACCCTTGGTAGAAGCTTTTGCTATTCCAGATGCCTTATTAGCAGCTAAGATTGCGATGTAGTTTTGTAATGTTCTAATTGAAGGAATGATTTAATGTTTTAATACATGTTTTGATATTAAAACATTAAATCATTCCTTCATTAAACCTTTCTTACATACGCTCAGGCATTTCAATCCCCAACAACTCCATTCCAAATTTAAGTGTATTTGCTACCGTTCCACACAGCTTAATTCTAAATGCTTTCTCAGCATCTACTTCTGATTTTAAGATCGGTAAATCATGCCATAGTTTATTAAAACTCTTTGCCAGGACATAACAGAAATTAGCCACCAATGACGGATCATATTGATTTGCTGCTTCTTGCACAACAGTCGGGAATCCATAAATTGCACCTAGAATTTCTCGTTCTATGGATTCTAATTCAGTGTATCCACTTGATAAAGATAAATCAAAACCTTCTGCGTCCGCTTTCTTTTGTGTTCCCAAACATCTGACATACGAATATTGAATGTATGGGCCTGTATCACCCTGCATATCCACCGATTTCTTAGGATCAAAGGTCATTCGTTTCTTTGGATTGACTTTAACGATGAAATATTTCAACGCTGCCATTCCAATTTTACGAATAATATCTTTTTGTTCTTCGGGCGTAAAAGCATTAATGTCGCCACGTTCTGCGGTACTCAATTCAGCTTCTTTGATGACTTCCGCCACCAAATCATCGGCATCGACGACCGTTCCTTCACGAGATTTCATTTTTCCTGTGGGTAAATCCACCATTCCATAAGACAAGTGGTGCATACCGTCGGCATAAGGTTCACCTAGTCGTTTCAAAATTTCAAATAAGACTTTAAAATGATAATCTTGCTCGTCAGCTACCACATAAACCATACTATCCACACCAAAGTCTTTGTATCGAAGTTGTGCCGTTCCCAAATCTTGCGTCATATACACCGACGTTCCATCTGATCGAAGTACAATTTTGTGATCGAGTTTGGCATCTTCCAAGTCAGCCCAAACAGAACCATCCTCTTTTTGGTAAAATGCACCATTTTCAAGTCCTTGATTTACAATATCTTTTCCTAATAAATAAGTATTGGATTCATAATATAATTTATCAAAATCAACACCGAGTTTGTCATACGTTTCGTCAAAACCCTCATACACCCAACCATTCATTTTTTTCCAAAGGGCAACGGTGGCTTCATCTTTCGCTTCCCAAGCCAAGAGCATTTCTCGTGCTTCTTTTCCTAGTTTGCTGTATTCATTGAAGTAAGTATTTTTATAGGCTTTGAAGAAAGCTTCATCGTCTTGTTTATCTTTCTTTTTTTCAGCTAAGACTGCTTTACCTTCATCACTTTGTTGCCATTCGCTATATTCTGCTTTAAATTTCTGTTCAAAAAGCACATAATATTTCCCTATAAAATGATCGCCTTTAATACCCGTAGATGCGGGTGTTTCACCCTCCCCAAACTTTTGCCAAGCCAACATACTTTTACAAATAGCAATACCTCTATCGTTAACGATTTGTACTTTAACTACCTCATGACCAGCCGCTTGCTGAATTTGCGCTGTTGACCAACCTAATAAAATATTTCTAATGTGTCCTAAGTGAAGTGGTTTGTTGGTATTAGGAGAAGAAAACTCCACCATCACTTTTTTACCCGTTGACTCATGTTTACCGAAGGACGGATTATTATAAATACTTTCTAAGAAATCAATCCAATAGGTATCTACAACAACTAAATTCAGAAAACCTTTAATGACGTTAAAATCGGCGATATAGTCAGATTTTTCTTTTAAATATTGTCCTAATTGTTCTCCAATTTGTTCTGGTTTTTGACGTGCCATTTTCGTAAACGGAAATACAACAAGGGTATAGTCACCTTCAAACTCTTTACGAGTTGGACTCAAATTCACCATTTTGGGGTTGACCGATGCATCGTATAAATGTTGCACGCCAGCTATGACTTGATCTTCTATATGTTGAACAATATTAATATTGGACATGAATACTACTTTTTATTTTAAAAAATTTGAAGCCCAAAGGTACAGCATTGGGTGGAAGTATTTATTTTTTATAATAGGTTTTCTTCACTTACAAAAAAAAGGGGGGAATAGTTCCGATAATTTTTATAAAGAATTGGTGAAAAAATAAAGAGAAATGTCTGTAAAAACTGTTAAAATTTTAAATAGAAGCGTTAGAAATGGTCGGATTTTACAACAATGAATTTACAAAATTGGTAATTTATTTAAAGCTGAAAATAGAACAAGAAGTCTAATTTTGGTTCGATTTTCCCCATTCTAAACAACGTATTGAATATATTTTGATTGAAGATTTTTTTTAATGTAAATAGCCCAAAGTGTCACAAATCCTCAGCTTGCTTGGTTTAGCTTTTTTGACAATCCATTTATATTGTTTTAATAATTAAGATACGAAACAGTATCAACCTCTTTTACCTCTATAAATAACTATCTCAGCTCGCTGTATTCATAATTTGCCTATGGATACAAATTGATTTCATATTTCTAAATGTAAATACGCTATGAGAATTAAGCAAACATTTATTTTGCTGTGGGCTGTTATGACGAGTTTAGCTATACAAGCACAAAATGATTTTTCGATCAGTTATTCTAATCCCGATGGTTTGGAAGTTTGTGGAAGTGATACGTTGAATGTGACCCTTAGCAATGTTACGATGGACAGCCTCTACGGAATAGAATTGACGGTAACTTTGCCCAATGGCATCCAATATGTAGAAAACTCTATATTGAGCGATACTACAATTACCGTAAATGCTTCTGATAATAATGTTCCTAGTTTTACTACCCCAAACCTAGATTCTGGTGCGAGCGTATCTTTTGCTTTTCTAGTAGAAGCTAACTGTGATCTATATGACGACATCAATGCAGGAACGATCTTCCAAAATATTTTTACAGCTAATCATGACGGTAATAATCCAACCACTAATTTTTCTAATCCATTTTCAATAGCAACACCTTTACTGGTCATCACCAATGTCGATCCTCAAAATGGTATTGTTTCCGTAGGTGATACGATTACCCGAACAATTACCATTCAAAACACTAGATTGGGTTCTTTAGATAACTTTATATTTTCAAACACCTCTTCTGGAAGTGCCGTAGTTTTGGGAACAGAAAACGGAACAATAACCGATCAAACCAATATGGGTTATACGACCCTTTTAAATGAAACTGATTTTGTGGCTATTGGTGATGGCGATGCTTTGTTTGAAAATAATGAAACGATCACCATTACAGAACAAATTGTAATTACAACTTGTGAAAACGGCTTTTCAACTTTCAATGCCGCTTGGGGATGTAATGATGAAGTATGTCAGTCCGATCAAGTTTTTGCTAACTTGATTGTAGATCCCAACCTTGCCAATCCAGATTTACTTTTTTTATCTCAACCTGTGGATGAAACCTGTTATTGTGGCGATACGCCAACCACTCAAGCCATGACTATTGTCAATCAAGGGAATGCAACGGCATATAACATTACTTTTTCTGTTTTAGCGGTGGATTCCATTAGTGGAATTGATCCTTTGTCGATTAATGTGAGTCAAGGTGGCGTAGATATTCCGTACCAAATTACAAACTCAGTAGACGTAAGCGCACCTGAGTTAATAGATTGCCTCAATCCTGCTGGGACATTGGAGGATATGAGTATTTTACTGGATGAATTAGCACCTGGTGACTCCATTCACATCAATTGGGAAATGTATTATTGTATTCCGTTTTGTAATGAAATAGTTAGTGGTTGGTTATATACACATTCTTATTTTGAAGGCTGCCCAGCCAATCAAGAAACAATTGGTGGCATCAATTTATCGAGTAATGTAGCTAGCTTATCTCACGATTTTAATGCCTCTACCAGTTCGATCAACGAAGGAGATACCATTAGTTTGAACTATCAAGTGGACACCGAATATTTGAACCACCCAGAAGGATTTTTACACTTACAATTCAACTTGTCCGATCGAGTAATCTGGGATGGTGATATTGCTTCTTTAGAATTGGTTGGTGGTGAAACGCCGTCTTCTTTTTCTTATGATGAAGCAACTGGGATTTTAGAAGTTTTCTACGATTTTCCATTAACAAATGCTAGTGAATTTATTTCTATAGATGCCTTCATTTCTTGTGGTGGCGGAAACGTCGCTGTTGAAATTGAAAGTGTCGCCGTCGATGCACATATCTACTTGGATGATGATTGTCCAACAGACGGTTCTTGTGGAATTGATCCATGTACTTTGGCAGAAACCTTTACGGTAGTTTGTGAGGTTGATCCTGGCAATATCGGAAACATCTGTATTTACGATTATACGTTTGAACGTATGAATACAGGTTTACCTGATAACAACAATGACCGAATTGCGGACGAAACGGGAGAAATTAACTTCGAACGCATCCGTCAGGATCGAGCAATTACAGGTGATACGATTTACGAGCAAATTCCAGCGATTATGGGAACTTTAGGGTACACCAATATGACAGAGGGTTTTGTTCGAACGACTATTAATAACGGTGTTAACCAAAATAATAATGAGTTTTTAGTTTCTCCTATAGGAATTGAAAATATTTCAGCTGTATTGACATACATTGATATTTCAACGGGCGAAAAATATGTGATTGAAAATATTCCTTTTATAGCTCAACAAACCGAGTTTGGTAATATTGATACGCTAAAAATCGAATATGATATTAATGTCAATACTTTAAATGGTCTTGGTGCAAATCTACCTCCAAATTTTTCTTTTGAAAATGGCGATTCTTTATTATTAGAAAATCAATATATCGTTCGTCAAGGACGGTTTCATCCGTCTCAAAAAGTGGATGATATTTACGCTTCGCCATATGCTGAAATTAATAATGCCAACGATGAAAAGACTGGAAATGCGTGTACGGCTTTCTTCCGAGAAATGGAAATCACTGGTTTCATGATGAGTATCGACATGCCTAATGACTTTGCGGTATGTAATTTCAGTGATCGTTTGGTGACCATGAGCCAGCAAATTGGTGGTGTACACAATTTCTTTCCGTGGGAATATCGAAATTTTGGGTTTTACTCTGGTGCGACCTTTTATTTTAATCCAGAAATAGCGAGTACTTTCAATCCTAAAGAATTACAAATCGCTGATATTAACTTTAATCCAACGTATTCTTCCAATATTGCACCCGTCTCTATTTCTAACAATCAAGCGATTTATGACATTAAAACACATATTGAAAATAACATGGATGATGGGCGTATTCCTGATGAAGAATTTGTGATTTTACTCTATCACGAAGCACAAGCAGGCTGCGATGAAACAGGTTTATTTGAATATGAAACAGACGTTACTTACGATGCTTCTTATCTATTTAATACACCCAAACCAGAACAATATTTAAGTCGAAATGGAGCATTAACGCTTAATGCAGGTGACTCGCTTTATACCATTGAGCGAGATGTGACCAAAACGGTGTATAAACCAAATCTCGAATTTGCCGTAAGCGGACCAACCATTTCGAGTTACAACGATGATGTAGAATGGTTATTTGATATTACAAATTTATCAGCTTACGCAGATATGTACAATGTTTGGGTGGAAGTGGAATCTGAAAATGGTGCTTTGGATAATTTTTCGGTTGTAAATATTGTCAATGAAGATACGATTCAATCTACCAATAATATTTTTCATTTAGATAGTATTCCGTTTGGGGAAACCATGTATTTATCTTTATTGGGAAATTATTTGACTTGTGAAGAAGAGAATTTAAAAATCCGTTATGGATGGGGTTGTGAGGTATATGATGGTGATATTTCTACAGCTTGTAGCTTAGATTCAATGACGTTTACGGTAGTTCCCGAGTTTCCAGAACTAGAAATGGACGTAACCAATCCAAGTTCTGGCGCAGATTTATGTGATACGATAGATTATCATACCATTCGAGTGTATAATGCTAATCGAGCGAGGGCGTACGAAGTGGTTTTCCAATCTTATATTCCAAACGGGTTATCTATCGCTTCGGGAACGTCTCAATTTTCTTACAACAATACTATTTTTGCAGATGTACCCGATCCTGTTTTTAATGCAACCACTGGTTTTTGGGAATGGGATATTCAGGAATATGAACCGTCTATCGCACAAGATGGATTAGCTGGTGTGATTGATTTTCCGCTAAATACTTTCTTTATTCGGTTTAAATTAGTCTCTGATTGTGAAATTGTTGCCAATTCCTATTTAGTCTTTAATACCACCAATGAAAATCGTTGCGATGACACTCAAAATTCTGTTGCCGTTGCAGGAGATGCTATTTCCATCAACGGAGCGACGACTCCATACACGACAAGTATTGATGTTAATATTGAACCTGTCGATAACTGTGCGGAAGAAATTCCCATAAATGTAGCGATTAATAAAGGTAGTTTTATACCCGTTTTGCAAGGTGATAGTGTGATGATTACGCTACCCGTAGGATTGAGTTATACTCCAGAATCATTCAATTCCATTCAAAATGCAGACATGGGAGAACCCACGATTCAAATGGTTAATAGTCATGTACAACTATCATGGCAAATGCCTGTAGGTTTTACGTTTGGAACAATGAGTTTTGAAATGACGGCTCAATTGGACAATAATTATACTTGTGCAAGTGATATTTTCTTAGTACAAACCGTTCGACCTGTAGAACTATTATGTGTTGCAACAAATGAACCATGTACTGTAGATATTGAAACAGGTAGTGATTTTGAATCATTTCAGTTGGAAAACCCTGTTTTTGAGATCACGAGTTTTACAGCGAATTTAAATACAAATGCAACTATTGCGCTTTATGATATTGACGTTCAAAATTCAGGTCTAGTATCTACAGTTGGTGAGCCAATCATTGTAGACTTGTATATTGATACCGATTATAGCGGTGATTTATCGGAAGGAGACGATTATATCAAATCAGAAACGTATAACGATACTTTATTTGTAGATTCAACTTTTAGTTTAAATGGGTTTTTAGTATTTCCATCCAATGCCGCTTCCTGTAATTTAATGGCGGTTATTGATCCGAGCAAACACTGTGATTGTGGAACAAATGCTCAAATTGTAGAACTTTCTCTTAATGCTACTTCTACAATTGATACAACTGTTTGTGGTGTGTCAAGTATTGAGTTGGGTGTCAGAAGTCAACCTTCTTTTATTTATGATTGGGATGATGATGCAGGTATTGCTTGTGATGATTGTCCGAGTACTTTGATTGATTTACCAATGGGTAATATGAATCCAATGCTTTCTACTTATACTCTACAAGAAATACGAGCAACAGGCTGTGTTCAAGATTATATTTTTAATGTAACGGCTTATCAGATTGATGATTTAATTCCAACAACGGATACTTTATTATGTGAAGGAGCCGATTGGAATATTACCATCAATATACCAGTCGATTCGATTTGGTGGACAGATGGAACGGATATATTAGCCGAAAATACTAACGATTTATCAGTCAATTCTTTTAATGATACCATTACCGTTAATGCCTATTTGAACGAAGGTTGTTTTGTAACAGATACAGTTTTTGTTGGTGGTTCTGATTTTGACGGATTTTATATTCCAAGCCAAACCACTTGTGGTCAAGATTCTATTTCTATAGAAGTGTTTGATAATAATACCGATACCTTAATTACCAATAATAATTACAGCTACGTTTGGTCACCAACGACGAATTTATCTTGTTCTGATTGTCCAAATCCTATATTTACGGGTACAGACGTTCAAGAATATACCTTGACAATAACAGAAAATGGATGTGAATATGTAAACACCGTTTCTGTTGAAAATCTTCCTACTTACTTTACCGAGCAAGATATTTTCCTTTGTGATGGCGATGATGATCGACCTGAATATTCTGACTTTAGAATGATGGATACTTGGTGCGACACTTTAGTTGCTCAAAACGGTTGCGATAGTATTGCTTGTATGACAATCGTTCGATTGGACACCTTTTTCACAAGTGAAGAATTATTCATTTGCAATGGTGAGAGTGTTGATATTTTCGGAAACTTAGAAACACAAGCAGGTTTATATGAACAAGTTTATATAGCAGAAAATGGCTGTGATAGTACACATCAAATCCAATTGAATATTTATGATACGTTCCTAGAAGAACAATCCATTTCTATTTGTCAAGGTGAGAGTACCGATATTTTTGGAAACCTTGAAACAGAGGCAAATATCTATGAACAATTACTAACGACTCCTAATGGTTGTGATAGTTTGATAAGAATTGAATTAATTGTTTTAGATGTTTTTGAAACAGAAGAAATGTTGACGTTCTGCGAAGGAAATTCTGTTTCAGTTTTTGGTAATCAAATCACCGAATCGGGTGAATTTTCAGAAATTTTTATAGCAGAAAACGGCTGCGATAGTACACATACCATCACGGTAGAAATGCTTCAAAATATAAGTTCTTTCACAACCGTAAGTACTTGTGCAGGAACGCCAATTAATATTTTTGGAAATCCAGAAATGGAATCAGGTATCTATGAAATGAACTTTACCGCTGCAAATGGCTGTGATAGTTTGGCAACCATAGAGTTAATCGTTAATGATACTTTCTTTAATAGTGAAATTATAGAAATATGTGCAGGTGAAAGCATTGGAATCTTTGGAAATCTGGAAAATGAAAGCGGTATTTATACCAATTCTTTACAAACTGTAAATGGTTGCGATAGCATTTTACAAGTCGAGTTGATTGTAAACAATAATAGTATTGAAACAGAAACAATATCTATTTGTGTTGGCGAAAGCGTCTTAATCTTTGGAAACGAAGTAACGGAATCAGGAATCTTTGAAGAAACCTACACAAGTGTTAATGGTTGCGATAGTTTACACCGAATAGCGTTGACGGTATTTGAGGTTTATGAAACAGAAGAGTTGGTAACGATTTGTGAGGGCGATTCAGTAGCTATTTTTGATGATTTTACACAGGAGTCTGGTATGTATTCTGAAATGTATGCTTCTATAAATGGTTGTGATAGTACACATACGATTCATGTTGAAGTACTACCTAATAGTAGTTTTTCTGACGTGATCAGTATCTGTGCAGGCGACCAACAAATGGTTTTTGGAAACCCCGAAACGGAGGCGGGCATTTATACCGAAACTTTTATATCATCCAATGGTTGCGATAGTCTTGTAACGATTGAACTGGTGCTTTTGGATACATTCTATACATTTAGTGCAGTAGAATTATGTCCAGGAGATAGTACGAATGTCTTTGGTGAATGGATGACGAGCAGCGGAATGTACACACGTGTTTACGACAGTCAAGAAGGCTGTGATAGTATTGCTCAAATACAGATTACGATGCTTCCTTCATCTGAAACACAAGATACGGTTTACTCATGCGAGGGCGAGATACTTACTATTTTTGGAAATGAAATAACTTCGACCCAACAAGTTTGTGAAACCTACTCAGATACGAATGGTTGCGATAGTATTCATTGTACATATGCTATTTTTGAACCCAATATTTTTACCGAAGAAACGCTATACATATGTGATGGAGAAGAACTCTTTGTTTTTGATAATTTTGAGTCAGAAGCAGGTGTTTACACCGAAACAAATACATCCGCAACAGGTTGTGATAGTACCCATACCATCATATTGATTTTGAATGAACCTGCCTACACGGAATCTCCTATTTATATATGCGAAACGGATTCACTTTGGTTAGACGGCATTTATTATGAATTTACTGACGATCAGATGGAGATTGAACACACTTATCCTGCTGCTAACGGTTGTGATAGTATTCATACTTGGTTTGTGTTGGTCAACCCTTCTCCTGAAATTATAATTATGGAAGAGGAAGTCATCACCGTTTGGGCATACAACCCTCAAATTAATCTACAAACCACAGGAACACCAAATGTTAGCTACCAATGGACAAATTCAGATAATTATAGTTGTAACGATTGTCCTAATCCAACCCTAACAGTTGATAATTCGGGAATGTATGAAGTCATTGTAACCGATGATTTTGGCTGTACGGCACAAGATCAAATCCAGATCAATTTCATTGATGGTTGTATATCTGGTTTAATAGAAATGCCTAATGCAATTACTCCAAATGGCGACGGAATCAACGATGGTTTTTGGATTTATAAAAATGAAGGACTCGACGAACTAGAATACGTCCGTATCTGGAATCGCTGGGGAGAACTCGTCTTTGAAACCAATGATATTAGTCAAAAATGGTACGGTACCCACAAAGGGAAATCCCTCAATTCTGGTGTCTATGCCTACATGATTCGAGGTTACTGCTTCAATGGAGAACCCTATGTCGCCAAAGGAAACGTCACTATTTTAAAGTAAGATGAAAACCTCTGTTGTCCTCTGCGTTGAACTCTGTTTAGCTCTGTGGTAAAAAAAAAGAAAAATCATGAAAAAACTTATACTATTTATATCAATATTAACAACCGTTTTTGCTGCAAAAGCACAAGACATTCATTTTTCCCAATTTCATGCCGCACCAGTGCTTTTAAATCCAGCATTAACAGGTGCATTCGGTGGTGAAGCACGATTCATCGCAAATTACCGTTCACAGTGGCAAGAAGTGCCAGTGCCATATGTTACACAGGCATTTTCTGCAGAAACCAAAATACAAACCAAGCGTATTGGTAGCTTCTTTGGAATCGGATTAAGTCTAGCAAATGATACCGCTGGAGATTTAGATTTTAGAACAAGCACGAGTGTCTTATCACTTTCGTATCAACAATTTATGGGTTCATTACGAAGCCGAAAAGGAGATTTATATCTTCGAGTCGGTTTTCAAGCAGGTCGTTTTCAACAACAATTCGATCCGTCCAAAATCCGTTTTGAACAAGGCGAAGAAATGGATTTGTTGAGCCAAAATATCAGTATGATGGATTACTCAACAGGAGTCGTCTTGTCTTATGTAGAGAAAAATCTAATCTTACACGGGGGTATCGCATTATCACACTTGAATAATCCTGATGTTACTTTTTTTAATAGAAGTGTTAATTCAGAAGTAGGTATGTATATGCGAGATGATAGCGAGTTTTTATTTAAAAAAATAGCTTTTCATATCGGAGCAGACATTACGATTCAGAAAGGAAAATATTCCATATTGCCCGATTTTCAATATGCTAGACAAGCTGTTCACCAAGAATTACTGCTAGGTTCTTATTTCCGCTTCAATCGTCTTTTTGCTAAAGGATCAAACCAACAAAATCCTGTGTATTGGAATATTGGAGCTTGGCTACGCTATGGAGATGCGATAGTGCTAGCTACAAAATTTGATTTTTCTAACTCGTTTAGTCTTGGCATTAGTTATGATAGCACTGTCTCACAAGCCATGTACGCCAACAATAGTTTCGGAGCGATTGAGTTATCTATGACCTACACGATTCAAAGCAAACGCACTGAAAATGCACCAAGTCAGAGTGGAGGTATTCGTCGAAAAGGAGATTGTCCGTTTGGACCATTACGACCAAATTATGAAAATCCATGGTATCGGCAGAAGGGCTTAGCTCGCTAATCGTACAATAGCCTTCAGGCTGTTGAGCAGAAATGAATTTTATATTCTCAACATATCAAAACCTCAAAGCTATGATTCTATTATTTATTTTATCTATGATGTATCGAATGAAAACCTAAATTATTCTTCG
>JAHDFQ010000205.1 GCA_020628085.1 Saprospiraceae bacterium | reverse complement strand
TAAAAGACTTCTCTTTTTGGTCGTTGTTTCCATAATTTTACCTTATCAGGTTTTTCTAAAAATTGAATTCATTTGATATAAGTAGTAAGGCAAAAAAACCCGCCTGCCGTCGGGCAGGTTAGTATAATAACCGCCTTCAAAACCTCCAAAATACTCGTAAAAACTTTCGGATCGGCAGTATTTTACGACTTTTTTGAAGGTTGGCGTTATTCATACACGTAATTTTGTCTGACCACTTAGCACAAGGTAAAACATCTTCAGTTATAGAAAAGTGATCGAAATCACAAAAGTTCGATTTTATGTCGACTTTGACGAATCTTATTTAGTTTTTCTAACTTTTTGAGTAATCTCGTAACGGTTTCTCTGGAAGTATTTAAATCATGCGCTATTTCAATATGTGTTGTTTCAATGATTGCATGATTATTAGCCGCTGATTTTTGTTCTAAATAATGTAATAATCGTTCATCTAATTTATGAAAAGCAACTTGGTCTATCGCATGAATCAATTCACGCATTCGATTATCATACGAACGCATCACAAAATTTTTCCAAGATGGAAATCGCATCATCCATTCATCTACTTTTTGTATTGGCAAACCAATGATGGTAGAGTCCATTTCTGCAATCGTTCGAATATCACTTCGTTTTTGCATCATACAACACGAAAAGGACATCGAACAAGTATCGCCTGGATTCAGGTAGTAGAGTAGAAGCTCATGCAGACCTTCTTCATCTTCTCTTAGGACTTTGATACTGCCTTCTACGATCAGCGGAACGAGCCTTACATAATCACCAAAATCCATAATGACCTGACCTGCCTCAAAAGTGTGTAATTGTCCATATTGAGCAATGCCATTTACTAAATCGGGCTCATTCAGCGTCTTATAATGCTTGTTTAAGTATGATATGATTTGGTTTTCGTGCATCTATACTCCAAATTGAGTCAAATGATGATCTAAATGTTTCGAGAAAGAAACATTCCATTCATCCTTGTTCATTTTACCAAAAGAATGTGATGCTTTTCCATCAAAATGAGCCTCACCAAGATCATTTGTCTTGTTCAAGTGGTCAATGAGTCGATTTTTTTCAGTTTCAAAATCTCGTTCATCAGCAATAATGAACTGCGGTGCGGTACGCCCATTTTTAGGATATGGTTTAGGCCCAACGACTGCATTTTTGACGAATAATTTTAACATAAACCGAGTAAACGCATTGGGACGTGGATGCTTATCAGTGTAGACCATTTCGTAGGCAACATTACAATGTGCAAGCATTTGGGCTACGTTCATTTTTCCCCATTGTGGTTGTGTTTCAGGCGTTAATTGATTGATTCGATCAATCATTTCATCTACATCTTGTTTGTTGAATAAGTTTTTCATTTGTTCCTATTTTACATTTTATTTGGTTCTTGAAACTATATTTTCGATTCGATACTTCTCCAGAAAGAACTCAAAAATACATTTTTAATAAAAAATTTTAACTGACTTACTCCATAAAATCGGAAGAAGACAGACTTTTTTTATTTCGTAAATATTTCAAAAACTCCTGATACTCTTTCGCTTTATTGCAAAATACGCCTTCTGTTAAACAACGTTGATTTAGTACGGCGGTTAAATCCATAATTACGGATTCATTTCTTGGGAAAATACGAATTGCGTGAACGTATTCATCCTGTGCTTTTAATAATTCACCAGAGCAAAAAAACTGATCCGCAGCATATAGATGTTTTTGTGCGATTGATCTATTTACCTCTACATGATGATATTGATAATCAAACTGCCCAAATAATGTAGAATTGTTTGTAAATACTTTTAAATCATCATTGGCATAACCCCAAACTTTTAATGAAACAAGGAGAATAAATATTAGACTCACCAATGAAATCATCCGAACAATCCGATTTGCCTTTAAATTCTTTTTTAAGCGTTCTTCTACGATCGCTTTATCGCTAGCTACATGAGTTGACTGTTTCTTGCTTCTCAGATGAAGTTCCTTAGTTTTAGAAAACGCTTTTCTATTCTTTTGACTTGTACCAGAGTGACCTGGAATATTACATCCTGAAAATCCCATTTCGTACTTTTTTTGGTTAGACAATGCTTATAAGTTCACGATAAAAAAAGAAAAAAGCAGTTCTATTCGATGAACGATTGAAAAGAATCTATGAATTTTTTTTGTAGAATATTGAACATCTGAAGGTTTCATCCTTTTTAGTAATGTAAGCAAGTGAGACAATCGTTGTTTTTAAATAACTATAAATCAAATGTTTATAAATTTATATGTTCATTAATAATTATTATGAACATCATCATTTTTTAACTTTAAAAACCAAATCATATGTTACGTTATGCCCTAATTTTTTTCGTTGTTGCTTTAATTGCAGGAGTTTTAGGTTTTGGTGGTATTGCCGCTGGTGCAGCTGGTATTGCTAAAATTTTATTCTGGATATTCGCAGTATTATTCGTTATTTCTTTAATATCAAATATGTTGAAAAAGGCATAATTTAACTTTAATTATAATTAAAGTGAGAATGCAAAGCCTAAAATCAATATTTGCGATAATATAATTTTATTAATCCTAAAAACTTAATCAATATGAGTGCCACTACAGATAAAATCAAAGGTAACTGGAATGAATTGAAAGGTAAAATCAAAGAAGAATATGCCGAATTGACGGATGATGATTTAACCTATCAAGAAGGACAAGAAGACCAACTAATTGGAAATTTACAGCAAAAGTTAGGTAAGTCAAAAACAGAAGTCAAAAACTGGATTGATAGCCTATAATACTATAACAAACATCATTAAGAAAGGATAGTCGATAACTCGGCTATCCTTTCTATATTTGTACTCCACTCATTTTTTAAATTATTACTCGAAAAGCTTATGCAAACTTTATTGGACGACTTAAACGAAAGATTACTGGCTTATTACGATCAATTTGTTAATGTTTTACCAAAATTGATTATTGCGATTGTCGTATTTACCATTATACTTTTTATTGCTAACTATGCAAGTCGAAAGACAAATACACGTCTGACCAAAAGACTAGAAGATCCTTTGTTAGCAAAATTTATTGGTCGAATTATCAAGACAACTTTAGTGGTAATCGGACTATTGATAGTCTTACAAATTATTGGTTTAGGTGGAACAGCAGCAGGATTATTAGGAACAGCGGGTATGGGTGCTTTTGTATTTGGTTTTGCTTTCAAAGACATTGGAGAACACTTTTTAGCTGGAATTATGCTTGCCTTCAATCGACCTTTCAATGTGGGTGATGTAGTCGAATTAGACGATCAGAAAGGTGTAGTTGTAACGCTCAATCTAAGAAATACACACATTAAAACGTTCGACGGTAAGGATATTTATATTCCAAATGGTAATGTCATCAAAAATCCTTTAATCAATTATACTATCGATGGATTTTTAAGAAATAGTATCGAATTTGGTATTGATTATGACGACGATGTACAAAAAGCGATTCAAATTATTCACAATGTTCTTGCTAATACAGAGGGAGTCTTGCAAGACAATAAAAAACCGTCCGTTCATATTTCTTCACTTGGAACAAGTACCTTAAATCTAGAAATTTATTACTGGATTGATACATTTGATAGTAAAGTTCCTTCTTTAGTATTAAAAACGAACCTGATAAAAGATATATTAAAATCACTCAACGAATCAGGTTTCTATTTACCTGGTGAAGTAGTAGAATTGAAAAACTATAAAAAAGATTCGCTACGTTCGGCAGTAGCTTCATAAATTCAAATAGAAATTTAGAATTTTAAAGACGAATTTGTTTACACGAGTTCGTCTTTTTTTGTGCATTTACGTGAAGGAACATAAATAAATTTTCCGTATTTTGCAGTTTTAAATAAGCAAACTATCGCCAGTATTGACGGAGTTTGGTAGTTTTATTTATCACTAGACATTACCTTATGTATAAAGTAAATATTGAGGGCAATTCCTTTGAAATTGATAAACAGGAGTTGAACCAGTTGAATAGTATCAATACAGGCAATTCTACTTATCACGTTCTAGAAAATGGTAAAGCCTACCACATCAAATTGATTCATGCTGACTATCTTAATAAAAAACTCACCCTCTCGGTCAACGGCAATCCACACACCATACAAATCGAAGATCAATACGATCAATTGGTTAAAAGAATGGGACTATCTGCGGTTAGTTCCCAAAAAATAAAAGAGGTCAAAGCACCAATGCCTGGGCTGATTTTAGATGTATTGGTTGAAGCAGGAACTTCCGTGGAAAAAGGTACACCTTTGGTTATTTTAGAAGCTATGAAAATGGAAAATGTCCTAAAAGCAGAAGGAGAGGGCATCGTTGAACGTATTGAAGCGACCAAAGGAAATGCTGTCGAAAAAGGACAGGTTTTATTAATTATGGAATAAGCCATATCGCCATCCTATAAAAAAAGAATCTATTAAATATGAAAAAAATATTAGTAGCCAATCGTGGTGAAATTGCACTACGTGTCATGCGTTCCGCTCGAAAGATGGGGATTAAAACAGTAGCTGTTTACTCGGAAATTGATCGAAATGCGCTTCACGTTCGATATGCAGACGAAGCCATTTATTTAGGTGCAGCACCTTCTTCGGAATCTTATCTGGCTATGGATAAAGTAATTGAAGCAGCTCAATCAACAGGTGCAGACGGCATACATCCTGGATATGGATTTTTGAGTGAAAATGCGGTGTTTGCTAAAATGGTGGAAGACAACGGCATTACCTTTATTGGTCCTCGTCCACATGCGATACGTATTATGGGAAGTAAATTGGCGGCTAAAGAAGCGGTGAAGGATTACGACATTCCAATGGTGCCAGGTATCGAAGAGGCAATAACGGATGTTGAACTAGCCAAAGAAATTGCAACGAATATAGGTTTTCCAATTTTGATAAAAGCGTCTGCAGGTGGCGGTGGAAAAGGAATGCGAGTAGTTAACAATTTGGAAGAATTACCAGAACAGATGGAACGAGCGATCAGCGAGGCGATTTCTGCTTTTGGTGATGGTGCTGTTTTTATTGAAAAATATGTTACCTCTCCTCGACATATTGAAATCCAAGTTTTAGCAGATACGCATGGAAATACGGTTCACTTATTTGAACGAGAATGTTCTGTCCAACGTCGTCATCAAAAGGTAGTCGAAGAAGCTCCTTCTGCGGTCTTGACTCCCGAACTTCGTGCTGAAATGGGTGAGGCGGCTGTTAAAGTAGCCAAAGCCTGCGATTATGTGGGTGCTGGAACAGTAGAATTCTTATTGGACGATCAACATAATTTCTACTTTTTAGAAATGAATACTCGGCTACAAGTGGAGCATCCCGTGACGGAACTCATTACGGGAATTGACTTAGTGGAACAACAAATTAAAGTCGCTCGGGGCGAGAAATTAGCCTTTGCACAAGAAGATTTGACCATCACAGGTCACGCCCTCGAATTACGGGTGTATGCTGAAGATCCACTAGATAATTTTTTGCCAAGTGTTGGAACGTTGTCAAAATATGAACGACCTGTTGGTGAAGGTATTCGTTTGGATGATGGTTACGAACAAGGTATGGAAATCCCGATTTATTACGATCCGATGATTGCAAAATTGGTGACGTATGGAGCTACCAGAGAAGAAGCGATTACCTTAATGAAACAAGCTATTAGTGATTATAAAATTGAAGGGATTGAAACGACGCTTCCTTTCGGAAAATTTGTGTGTGAACATGATGCCTTTGTTTCTGGAAATTTTGACACCCATTTTGTTAAAAATTACTACAGCCCAGAACTAATTCAAGCAGCCACACAAAAGGAACAAGAAATTGCAGCAAAAATGGGTTTACAATTATTTTTGGAACATCAACAAGTCCTTAAAGTGCCTTCAACTTCGTCATCTGATTGGAACACAAAACGAATCTAAAACATGCAGGATAAAAAAAATATTTTAGAAGATAAAATTGCTGCTGCTAAGCTTGGCGGTGGACAAACTCGGATAGATAAACAACACGCCAAAGGAAAATTAACCGCTCGTGAACGGGTTCATTTTCTATTAGATGACGGTTCATTTGAAGAAATCGGAATTTTGGTAACACACCGAACAACTGATTTTGGAATGGATAAACAAATCTTTTATGGTGACGGTGTTGTAACGGGATATGGAACGATTGATGGTCGCTTAGTTTATGTGTTTGCACAAGATTTTACGGTTTTTGGAGGCGCTTTATCGGAAACACACGCTGAGAAAATTTGTAAGATCATGGACATGGCGATGAAAATGGGCGCACCCGTCATTGGACTCAACGATAGTGGTGGCGCACGGATTCAAGAAGGCGTGCGATCTTTAGGTGGATATGCAGATATTTTCCATAGAAACGTAATGGCATCAGGTGTTATTCCTCAAATTTCAGCCATCATGGGGCCGTGTGCAGGTGGAGCAGTATATTCGCCAGCAATGACGGATTTTACGATTATGGTTGAGAACTCTAGCTATATGTTTGTTACTGGACCAAATGTTGTAAAAACAGTTACCAACGAAGAAGTGACGTCTGAAGAACTCGGCGGTGCAAGCGCACATTCTACCAAGTCTGGTGTCACGCACTTAACCGCTGCCAATGATATTGCTTGTATTGCTAAAATCAAGCAGTTATTGAGTTATATGCCTCAAAATTGTGAAGATAAACCAGCTCCTTTACCCTTTAAAATAGGTGATGAAGTTCGAGAAGTTCTAGAAACGATTGTTCCCGAAAATGCCAATCAACCTTACGACATGCGTGAGGTCGTAGAAGGGATTGCAGATGACAATTCTTTCTTTGAAATCCATCCTGATTACGCCCAAAATATTGTTGTCGGTTTTGCTCGCTTGGCAGGTCGAAGTATTGGTATTGTTGCCAATCAACCGATGAGTTTAGCAGGTGTTTTGGATGTAGAAAGTTCTAAAAAAGCGGCTCGTTTCACCCGTTTTTGTGATTGCTTTAATATTCCGTTATTGGTTTTAGTAGATGTCCCTGGTTTTTTACCTGGTACAGATCAAGAATGGAATGCTATTATTACGAATGGGGCAAAATTATTGTATGCACTAAGCGAAGCAACTGTACCAAGAGTTACCGTGATTACTCGTAAAGCTTATGGAGGTGCGTATGATGTGATGAACTCCAAACACATTGGTGCAGATATGAATTTTGCTTGGCCACTAGCCGAAATTGCCGTAATGGGTGCAAAAGGAGCGAGTGAGATTATCTTTAGAAAAGAAATCCAAAACGCGGATGATCCTGCTGCTAAATTAGCAGAAAAAGAAGCAGAATATGCCGATAAATTTGCGAATCCATATCGGGCTGCTCAACGTGGTTTTATTGACGAAGTTATTCAACCTAAAGATACTCGACGTAAATTGATTAAAGCCTTTGCGATGT
>JAHDFQ010000012.1:47412-51191 GCA_020628085.1 Saprospiraceae bacterium | reverse complement strand
ATAAAAAGAAATTAGTTTAAAAATGAACATAATAAAGCGATTACTTTTCCTTTCTTGCCTTTTGTCTGTCGTTATGACTCAAGCACAACCTGGTTCGACGACCGAGGCAGAGGTCAACATACAAGCTACTTTCATTGAGGCTAATCGTGAGAAAATATTAGAAAATTTTGAAGAAGCGATTGAGTTATACCAACAAGTTCTTAAAAAATCTCCAAACAATGCTTCCGTTTTGTATGAATTATCTCGTGTATATGATGTACAAGACGAAGATGAATTAGCCTTGCAGTCTATCAAAAAAGCGGTTGCTCAAGACGGTGAAAATATTTGGTATCGGATGTTTTTGGCAGACGTTTATCAAAAAATGGAACAGCATGAAAAAGCAGCTGAAGTATATGAAAAGTTAGCACAATCTGATCCCGATGAAGAGTATTATCATATTAAAAATGCTTATTTTCTAGTTCTAGCAGGTGAATATGATGATGCTTTAAAAGTTTATAATACCGTTGAAAAGAAATTTGGATTAAACGAAGACTTAATTCGTCGTAAACACACGCTTTATGTCGGCTTAGGTGATAGTAAAAAAGCAGCAAAGGAACTGCAAAAGTTGATTGACTTTGATCCTGAAAATATGGAGTATCGCCATTTGTTAGCTAGTTTTTATGAACAAGTAGGAGAACCTGAAACAGCTCGTTCTATTTATAAAGAAATTATCAAGCTAGATGCACAAGATACAAAAGCACAATTAGCGTTAGCAGGCGAAATTAAAAAGAATGATGACGTTACATATTTAAATACGCTTAAACCAGTTTTCAGTAAGTCTGATGAATCTATTGATGTTAAAATTAAAGCATTAGTACCATATATTATTAAGGTTTCTGAAACGAAAGAACCTGCTCTTGTTCAAGCAACATTAGAATTGTCTGATATGCTTTGTACCGTCCATCCTGATGAAGCAAAAGCGTATGCTATTCATGGTGATTTGCAGTTTCATGCAGGGCAAATAGACGAGGCCCTAGCTACCTATCAAAAGACGCTAGAATTGGACGATAATGTGTTTTCTGTTTGGGATCAAATTATGTATATTTATTCATTAAAAAGAGACAACGATTCTCTATTAAAAATGTCCGAGAAAGCCATAGATTTATTTCCAAATCAAGCATCTGCTTTTTTTATGAATGGTCTAGCCTCTTCAAACAAGGGGGAATATATGAACGCTGTTGATAGCTATCAGCAAGCAGCCTTGATGTCACGTAAAAACCCTGATTTAAAATTAGATACACATACGAAAATGGCTTTATCTTATATAGCACTAAGCAAGAAAGATGCTGCTCAAAAACAGTTAGATAAGGCAAAAACGATGCGAGCAACCGACCCACGGGTATTGGACGCAGAAGCTATGTTATTGAGCTTTCAAGGAAAACACAAAGAAGCCAAGTCTATATTGGATGGTTTAATGAAAAAGGGGGGCAATACGATTCCGTTAATATTGGAACATTACGGTGATATTCATGCACAATTGGGTAAAGAGGCGGAAGCCGCAAAATATTGGCAGCAAGCTAAAGATAAAGGAGGTTTTTCTGATGCTTTAGAGCAGAAAATTAGAAGTGGTAAATTGCCATAAATCTTGATTGAAAATAGAAAAAAAACACTCCGTGTCTCTCTGCGAATTACTCTGCTAAACTCTGTGGTGGAAAAAGTGTAAAATATTAAGGTTTTATTTATCTTGTAGCAGCAGGAACAAACATACAGATAAGTGGATATTTACGCAGTATTATTTGGACTAGTATTTGGTGCAATCGCCGCTTGGATGATCGCTAAATATAAGTTTACACTTGAAAAAGGTATTTCCGACGAGGAACTACAACGAAAATATGTACACAAAGAGGTTTTTGAGTCATTGCAAGTACAATCCGACCTATATAGAGACGATCTATTAGATAAAGAAAGTGAAATCCGATCTTTGGGTCAAAACCTAGCTTCTACTCAACAACTCAACCTAAACTTACAAGAAAAACTCACGGAACAAAAAGCAGAAGTAGAGGAACTACAAACTCGTTTTCAAACTGAATTTGAAAATGTTGCCAATCGTTTATTAGACGAAAAAAGCCAGAAATTTTCGCTCCAAAATCAAGAACAACTCCAGCATATCTTAGCACCGCTTCGTGAAAAAATCAAGGATTTTGAACAAGGAATGGAGCAGAAATTCCTCCAAGAAACCAAAGATCGGGTATCACTAAAAAAGGAAATTGAACATCTAAGTGCGCTCAATCAACAATTAAGTCAAGATGCCAATAATCTTGTAACGGCACTGCGTGGAGATAGTAAAACACAAGGCGATTGGGGTGAATTTCAACTCGAAATGCTACTTGAAAAATCAGGTCTGACAAAAGATATTCATTTCCGAACCCAAACCAGTTTTAAAGATCATAACGGAAGAGAAAAACGTCCCGATTTTATCATTAATCTACCTGATAGTAAACACCTTGTAATTGATTCTAAAGTTTCATTAACGGCTTATGAAAAATATTATAATTGTCAAAATGAAAACGATAAAAAGCAATTCTTGAAAGAACATTTATTGAGTGTTCGCTCTCACATTAAAGACTTGAATAGTAAAAATTATCAGCAATTATATCAGATCAATTCACCTGATTATCTATTACTTTTTGTTCCGATTGAACCTGCTTTTTCACTTGCCACACAGTTTGATGATAAGTTATTTTTAGACGCTCTAGACAAAAATATTGTCATCGTTACGACTTCAACTTTGCTCGCCACTATGCGCACAGTTTCTTATATTTGGAAACAAGAAAAACAAAAGAAAAGTGTCCTCGAAATTGCCCGTCAAAGCGGAATGCTCTACGATAAATTTGTCAATTTTATTGATAATCTCAAAGAAATTGGACTTCGCCTAGACCAAACCCAATCCGCCTATCACGATGCTATGAACAAACTCGTCGACTCCAAAAAATATGGCGATACCTTAGTCGGTCGAGCCGAAAAAATCAAAGAATTGGGTGCAAGGACGAGTAAGAGTTTACCGAAAGATTTGCTGGAGTAGGGGGCTAGTCTGATAAGAAATTGATTGTTAAACTACCACCAAATGGATTGTTTTGTTTGTCTGCAACAAATATTTTTTGAGTTAACCAGTTCAGTCTTGTTCGGAGTAATTTTATGTGATTATTTTTTCTTGCTTTTATGCGCTTTTTAAATGTTGTGTTGGTCATAGTATTCAAGTCTTCCTCTATCCAAAACACCATTTTGACTTGGTTTTTAGAATTAATAATGCTGGATAAATATTCTGAAAACAGGTGTTTTTGATGAGTCGAATTACGAGCCGCACCTACAATTCCTGCAATAGTATCCTTAACTTTAGTGGCTATTTCATCTTCTATTTCGCCAGTTTTGAGGATTTCTTTCTTTTCGATTCTAACACCTCGATAGTTTTTTACTTCAATAAAAACCATGTCTGAGTTACACAGCCCAGCAAAATCTACCGCTTTAGTGCCATTGAGCTTTTCTATTTTTTTGAAATCAGTCGATTCATCATATTTGATGACCTTTTTCCAGATTTTATCATCAAAATCAAACTCTATTTTTCCTTCTTTTAGCTTCATTTACTTATGGTTTAGACTCTTAGAAAATTTGCGTTCTTCTGCGTTATAATGCTCTGCAAATTCGTCAAGAATAGAGTTATTTTGTATGTGCGCCATTGTATCACCAGACTCCACCTGCGTGCCGTCTTTTTCGGCATCTTTATACAAAGAGAAAAAGCGCAT
>JAHDFQ010000012.1:16908-47312 GCA_020628085.1 Saprospiraceae bacterium | reverse complement strand
GCTTTTTCAAAAACAGTAAAGTTTTCAATCTGAATACGGCTTATTTTATTTGTAAAATCTTCACTCATTAGCTTGCATTGTTTTTACAAAAATACGATAAATACGGGAGATTTGTAGAAGCGTCTAATACGTTTTAAAACCAATCAATTTTCTCAACTATTTTCTACTTGAAAAGTTGTACTTTTGTGTCGTTAAAGTATCTAGCTTTTGTTATTAGTTTTTTTTATTTCAATTGTTATATTGGAGAGTATTAAAACTAATTACCAGTTAACTAATAACAAATACACCAAGTTGCTCGCAACTTAACACCTTATTGTAATGGAAAAAATAGCACCTTACCAGCCTAAGCATAAAATTCGTATCGTAACCGCCGCTTCTTTGTTTGACGGACATGATGCAGCGATCAATATTATGCGTAGAATTTTACAAAGTTCAGGCGCAGAAATCATACATTTAGGACACAACCGTTCTGTTCAAGAAATTGTCAAAACAGCTATTCAAGAAGATGCTCAAGGTATCGCTATGACTTCTTACCAAGGCGGACACAATGAGTATTTAAAATATATGTACGACCTTCTAAAAGAACAAGGTGCAGGTCATATTAAGATTGTAGCTGGCGGCGGTGGAACCATCCTTCCTACCGAAATAGAAATGCTTCATGAATATGGAATTGATCGAATCTATTCGCCAGACGATGGGCGAAAAATGGGCTTGCAGGGCATGATAAACGACGTGTTGAAACGTTGTGATTTTCCTGTTGGAATCAATCTCAATGGTGAACTCAAGCATATTACCGAAAAGGATAATAAATCTATCGCTCGACTCATTTCAGCCGTCGAAAACTTCCCAGAAGAAAACGAAGCGTGGTTAGCCAGTATTCGCAAAGAAATTACGGATTATAAAATTCCAGTCCTTGGAATCACAGGGACGGGCGGTGCAGGTAAATCGAGTTTAGTAGATGAATTGGTGCGTCGCTTTGTTAATGATTTTGATGATAAACATATTGCTATCATTTCAGTTGATCCATCCAAACGAAAAACAGGCGGTGCATTGTTGGGTGATCGGATTCGGATGAACTCCATCAATCGAGATCGGGTATATATGCGTTCTTTGGCGACCCGACAGTCCAATCTGGCGCTTTCAAAGCATATTCAAGGAGCAGTAGATATTTTAAAAGCAGCAAAGTTTGACTTTATTATATTAGAAACATCGGGGATTGGTCAGTCAGATACGGAGATTGTCGATCATTCAGATGTATCGTTGTATGTCATGACACCAGAATATGGAGCAGCTACTCAATTAGAAAAAATTGATATGCTTGATTTTGCCGATGTGATTGCAATCAATAAATTTGATAAACGAGGTGCCTTAGACGCACTCCGTGATGTCAAAAAGCAGTACATGCGTAATCATCAATTGTGGGAAACTCCAATGGAACAAATGCCAGTGGTAGGTACGATTGCTTCGCAATTTAATGATCCTGGGATGAATGAATTGTATCAAAAAATGATGCAAGTCGTTAGTGACCGAACGGGTGTAGATTATTATTCTAAAAGTAATCTAGAAATAGGGCAGAGTGAGAAAATTTATATTATTCCACCCAAGCGAACCCGTTACCTATCTGAAATAGCAGAAAATAACCGTCAATATGATCGTTGGGTATTGCGTCAATGCGATATTGCCAGAACCTTGTTTGGTATTCAACAGACTCTAACTGCAATAAAAAATAGAGACATAGAACATAAGGAGGTTATTTTGGAAGGACTCCAAAAATCGTATGACGATTTAGAACTAGACTTGGATGGTCGCTGTAAACGTATTTTAGATAATTGGGAGTATAAAAAAGAGGCCTATCAAGCAGATGAGTTTATGTATAAAGTTCGGAATCGAGAAATTCGAGTACCCACCTTTAGTACATCGCTTTCACATTCTCGCATTCCACGAGTGGTTTTACCTAAATTTAAAGATTGGGGAGAAATTCTGAAATGGTCTTTACAAGAAAATGTGCCTGGTGAGTTTCCATATACAGCAGGCGTATTTCCGTTCAAACGAAAAGGCGAAGATCCAACTCGAATGTTTGCAGGAGAAGGAGGTCCAGAACGAACCAATCGACGATTTCATTATGTATCGTTAGATATGCCAGCCAATCGCTTATCAACGGCATTTGATTCGGTGACTTTATACGGAGAAGATCCTGCACACCGACCTGATATTTATGGTAAAGTTGGAAATTCGGGTGTGAGCGTTTGCTGTTTGGATGATGCGAAGAAGCTGTATTCTGGTTTTGATTTGTGTGATCCAAAAACATCGGTTTCGATGACCATCAATGGCCCGGCAGCGACCATTTGCGCCTTTTTTATGAATGCGGCTATTGACCAGCAGTGTGAGCGATATATTCGTGAAAATCAAATGGAAGATTTAGTTGAAAACAAATTACAAGAGCTATATGAAAGTAAGGGTTTAAAGCGACCTGTTTACGACGGTGAAATACCCAAAGGAAATGATGGGTTAGGATTATTGTTACTAGGCGTTACAGGCGATCAAATTTTAGAACCTGCTATTTATAACGAATTAAAATCGAAGGCTTTATCTGCTGTTCGTGGAACGGTGCAGGCTGATATTTTAAAAGAAGATCAAGCGCAAAATACGTGTATTTTTTCTACTGAATTTTCACTCCGATTGATGGGTGACGTTCAACAGTATTTTATTGATCAAAATGTCCGAAATTTTTACTCGGTTTCCATTTCAGGTTATCACATTGCGGAAGCAGGCGCGAACCCCATTACGCAATTGGCATTTACACTCGCTAACGGATTTACCTTTGTAGAATATTACGTCTCTCGTGGTATGGATATTAATGCCTTTGCACCAAATCTATCCTTCTTTTTTTCTAATGGAGTTGATCCTGAATATGCTGTTATCGGACGGGTTGCTCGACGTATTTGGGCAAAAGCCATGAAAGATAAATATAAAGCAAATGACCGTTCTCAAAAGCTAAAATACCATATTCAAACATCAGGTCGCTCTTTACATGCGCAAGAAATTTCCTTTAACGATATTCGTACAACACTTCAAGCTTTGTATGCCATATATGATAATTGTAATTCTTTGCATACGAATGCTTACGACGAGGCCATTACGACACCAACTGAAGAAAGTGTACGACGAGCGATGGCTATTCAGATGATTATTAACCACGAATTAGGCCTGTCCAAAAATGAAAATCCACTCCAAGGTGCTTTTATTATTGATGAATTAACCGATCTAGTTGAAGAAGCCGTTTTATTGGAATTTGACCGAATCTCTGAAAGAGGTGGGGTATTAGGAGCTATGGAAACGATGTACCAACGTAGTAAAATTCAAGATGAAAGCCTACATTACGAAATGTTGAAACACTCTGGTGAATATCCAATTATTGGAGTCAACACATTCCTTTCAAAAGAAGGCTCACCAACGATTGTTCCAGAAGAAGTCATTCGTGCAACAGAAGCAGAAAAAAAGTTCCAAATTCAAACGGTTCAAAATTTACAAAAGTCCAATCCACAAAAATCCGAACAGCTATTACAACAGATTCAACAATCCGCTATTAACAATGAAAACCTATTTGAACAGTTGATAGAAGTCACTAAATATTGCTCTTTAGGACAAATTACTAATGCACTTTATGAAGTTGGAGGACAGTATCGTAGAAATATGTAAGGATATTTTAATAGGTTTCAGTCCATCTGCTATATCATTAATCCTCTAATTTATATCAAAACATATACCTATATAATTTAATGTATATAACATATTAATTACAATAACTAAATAAGCATAAAATCTAAATAAGTGACAAGCAAAGTCATTGTTTCTTGTATAGTTTTTATTGAAAGTGACATTGAATATTTGTTTTTTTTGAGATTAATTCATGGATAACACACCAAATATATTCAAAAATACCCTCTTTAGGGTATAACATTTAAAGGCATGTTAATATATGAAATTGTATCTTTACATCAGGAAAATAGCTTCAATGCTAATTCCTAGCCTACCATTATCTCGAAGCCGATCATAATTATCTCGTAAACCGAAAATTGTAATAATAAATTTAGGTGATAAACCATTCAAAATTGTTTGTCGCACTTTACGATTATTTCTGTTCATAGGGCAAGTTGAAATACTCCATATGTATCAGTGATAATTCTATGTTATTTACAGAGATATATAGATTTTCTAAAGTACTAGTAACCTTAGCCAAAACTACTTGCAACACTGAAGTTAAAACAAAAACAAAGTTTATAATTCAAACACGAAAACTTTAGACAAAAAAATGAACATATTCAAAAAATTAATTATTAAACAAAATCTCATGAAAGGAAATTTACAAATCAAACATAATGTGTTTTTTCCTAAGACTTTGGGAGTCCTACTAACGCTTATGTATTGCTTTTCTGTTTCTTACGGACAGTGTCCAGGTAATGGAGTTGTCTGTAATGGGAACTACGCAAACGTAGTTATAAGTGAAGTATCTGGTGATGCCGCACAGACTGATGGTTCCAATGATGCCATAGTGGAGTTAACTGGTCCAGCCGGGACGGATATTGGATGTATGGTTATTTCTAATTCAGAATGGGCAGTTGTTTTACCGTCAGGCACAACAATTCCAGCAGATGGAGTATTTTTGATTGCTTGTAGCTTTGACCCTAGCTTTATGGGCGGAGTTGGTGGTAGTTTTATGGCTAACGGTCTGGAAGCTAATGGATTTGGTGACTTTAATGTTGGTTTTGCGGCAGCTGAGATAGATCTTGATGTGTGTGATCCTGCTAACTCAATCTATTATTTTGCAGCTGCATCTGGTTTTACATTAGATAACTCTAATGCAGGGGATGGTGATGCAGTCGTATTGTTTCAACCAGATGGTACAGTACACGACGCAGTTACTTGGGGTTCAGTTCCTGGGGCAGTGGGAGGACCTGATAACTGTGCACTACAAAATGGACCATACACATTAGGAGACAATGATAATAATGGTGTCATAAACGATAACGCTTCCTCTATACCTGGTGGTCGTTGTGATGGTAATAACGCAACGGGAGTTGCAGTAATGCCAGATGGGGATTGTAATGCTAGTGCCGTTTGTTATACGATGCCTCAAATTACTGATCCTGTATATACTATCATTCCTAGTGCCACCTATGTAGGTTGTAACTCTTCTTATATTCGTTTAGATAATGGTACGTCTCAAGGAGGAGCACAAGGTAGTCCTTCACATATGGATGGTACATATATCGATCAACCCACTGATGCTAATGGAAATCCAACTGGTGTTGGTACAATGACGATGGAGAACTTTACCGTAGGAGGATACAGTCCTTCAGCTTGCGGAAATAATGTTTCAGAATGGGCATATACCGATCATCCAACGCCAGGTTTAGCAAATGATGTTCCTACGTTTGCTTTTTATATAGATAATGCTGTTCAATGTACACCAGGAGATATTACGATAACAGCAGAAATATATAATTGGCAACAAATGTCGGATAATGCAGATATTGGTTCAGGAGATGACAATGCTCAAACAGGAGCATACATTTTTAATCCGATTACAGGTACTCAAGAAACTTGGTCAACCTACAACGTTTCGGGTTCAGTAACAACAATGACGTATACGTTCACAATTCCTACTGCTGGAACTTATAATTTTGGTGCTGTAATTGATGATTATTCAAACTGTTGTGGTACTTCTGGTACTCCTCATTCTCAAGGAACTCCAAACGAATGTTATGAAACATTTGATTTCATAGTCACAGCGGTTGATCCTTTGATGGCTACTCAACTTACAATAGACTGTGATGCTGGTGATTCTCCAGCAGGCGCTATTGATGCCGCTCAGTTTGTTACAGGTGGAGATAATTTAATGTATGAATTGTTTGATATATCAGGTGGTTCACCAGGAACTTCAATCGCTGGACCTCAAAGTACAGGAGCATTTTTATTAAATACATCTGCCACAGCGGGTGACTACGAAATAGTTGTAACCGATGGAAGCGCATGTTCTCCACCGGTTACATTGACAGTTTTAGACAATTGTGAAGAACCTCCAGTTTGTCCAGAAGATTTTGTAGTAACTATAGACGGCGGCGCAGGCCCTGTGGCATCTTGCCCAGGTGATGCAGTTCAACTTTGTTTTGACGGAAATCAATTACCGCCTGGCGGGAATATCACGTGGCAAGTATCAACAGATGGTGGTGGAACTTTTGAAGATATTCAGAGTTTTCCGATTCCTGCACCACAGGTAGCAACAAATGCGTATATTTCTCAGTTCGTTTATGACCCAGGGGGATTTGCCGGTTCAGGTGGTGTACCAACAGGCTGTTCTGATGGTGCAAGCTGGAGTAATACAAACTCACCAGAGGTAGTAGAAATTGTTGGTACGCCAAATGGAGATATTTCTGGTTGGACAATTGGAGATGCTGGAGCATCTTATACATTTCCTATAGGTACTATCTTACCAGCCGATGGAGTTTTTGTTATTTGTGCTAGTACATGTGCCGAAACTGCAGGTGGTTTTACTTGTGACTTTGTCGTCCCGTCAGGAACATGGGTATATGGTAATTCAGGAGATAATATTATTCTTACAGATGGAACTAATGTAGTTTCACAAGTTAGTTATGGTAATCAGTCATGTGGTGCAACACCTAATTGTATAGATGCTTCTGATTTATCTAATACAGGTCAAGTAATTGATGCGACAGGTACTTCATTTAGCAATAATGGAAGCAGCTATGGAGGTTTTGGCACAGCAGAAGGTCCTGGTGTTTCAGGCGGTGGCGGCTCTGGTGGCTACGACTCAACTCCAGCAAATATGGAGTTTTGTGCTACTTATACTATACCAGCCTCTGCATGTCCAGCAGGTTCATTTGATTTTCAAGCAGTAGTTGATCCTTTTGATAGTGCAAACTGTCCAGTTGGAGCACCAGATGAAAATGATGCTATTTCAGCAACCGTTTCAGCAACGGTTTCTTGTCCAAGTGCCACACTTACAACGGCTTTAATTGATGTATGTGCATCTAATAATGCAGGAGGTATCGACATCCCAGTAACGATTATGGGTGGAACAGGTCTAAACTATACGGTTGAGTATGCTATTGATGGGGTAGCACAACCAACTATTTCTATTGCAAATGGAGGTGTTATTAATATACCTGCTCCAACAGCAGGAGAAATTGCAGTTACTCTAATCTCCGTTACAGATGAGGGTGGATCATTATGTTCTGGGTCAGTAGGAACAGATGAAGTGTTGGTCAACATACGTCCAGAAGTAGATATTACGATCACAAGTTCGACGCAACCGACAAATTGCTCGCCTTGCGATGGTTCTATTACATTCGATTTGAATCCAGCAGATGCAACCAACACCAATAACTATGATATAGATTATACATTCAATGGTGCTTTACAATCAATTAGTGGAGTTTCATTTCCATTTACATTGGAAAATTTATGTCCTGGTACTTATGATATTGTTGCAGCAGCAGATGACTTCGGTTGTGCTGCAACTGTCACATCAAATGCTCAGGTTTTAAACCAGCCTTCTGGCACTCCATTGATGGTTACCGCTCAACCAGCCACTGTCTGTAATGATGGTACTTTTGATGTAGATTTATCAACAGATGCTACATATTCCCCAGCTTGGACAGCAACTGATTTTGAGATTTTTGATGTTGATCCTAGCACACTACCAGCGTCGGCGTTAACAAATACACCTTCACCTTTGGTATATAGTTCAACTGCTGCTGGTACTACTACAGTGATATCAGGCGTAACAGCAAATGAAACTTATTTTGTTCGATATACAGATCCTACTACAGGTTGTCAATCAGTAGCACCAGTAAATATAGTAGTCGATCCTTCAGTTTGCTGTACACCTCCAACATTTACAGCAGTGGCAACTTGTTCTAATAATGGAGCAGCGGCAGCAGAAGGAGAATACTTTATAAATGTGGATGTTACGGATTTGGGTCAAGGCGTAAGCGTAGATATCACAGATGGCACGATGACAATGACTGCTCAACCTACTGGTATGTATGTCTTTGGTCCTTACACCAATATGGGTGGTACAACTACTCAAATGATTACTGTTTCTGATAATGCAGATGGAACGTGTAATGCAATGGCTACTGTTTCTGAAGTTATTTGTTTAGATGAAACAGGTGGTGCATCGGGTGTTTATTGTGATTGTACAGCAGCAAACACAGGTGAAATTCTGGCTCAAGTAGCTCCTGGTTCCTTTGATGCAGCTACTACAACTATGGTATATGTATTAACAGATAGTAATGGAGATATTCTAGATTCCAATAATACGGGTCTATTTACAGCTTTACCTAATAACGATTATCAAGTCCATGCTTTTAACGTATTTACTGCCGATCTAGCAACTTTTAATGCGGATCTAGCAGCAGTTACATCAATTATAGGTTTCACAAGTACAGCTTGTAATGCTGGTTGTGGTGCTTCTGCCAACTATACGGTGAATTGCGCTATTCCAGTTTGTGCTATCTCTAGTGAAATGGATATTTGTGCAGGAGATACAGATGGTTCATTTATGATAACCGTAACTGGAGGAACAAGCATGTTCGATGTTTCTATTTCTAATGATGTCGATGCTACTATTTTAACCTTTAATCAAGCTGACTTCACTGCAAATGAGTTGACTGTTATGAATCTTGGTGCAGCTACTTATACCATTATGATAACAGATGCTAATGGTTGTGTGACAGATTGTGTAGCTACGATTACAGAAAATCCATTACCTGTAGTCACTGCTTCGGCTATAAAAAATGTATGCTTGAATGATAATGCCAATTTTGTAAGTATGGTTTCAGGTGGTTCAGGTAACTATTCTTATGTTTGGACAGACAATAACGGAAACCCCATTGCAGGTACAGGTTCCACGAATACTTTTTCATCAGCCACAGCTGTAAATGGAATGTTTACTTTAACGGTTTCAGATGATGATACAGGCTGTACAGGTTCTGCTATGTTTCAAGTTGTTATTGAAGATTGTATGTGTGCGGCAACAGATATAGTTTGTGAAGGAGATGATATTATTGCTACTACAAGTGGAAATAACACAGCAACAAAAGATACTTGGTTTTTATTAGTTGATCCATCAACAGGAAATATAGTGGCAGTTGTGGATAATGATGCAACAGCAACTTTCCCAACAGGCGCATTGACTTCAATGATGTACCAAGTACACGTATTGAATTTTGATCCAAATGATCCTCCAAGTCCGTTAGCTACAAATCCTACAGCACCAGGTGGCTTAGTAGGAACTTCTTTGGCTTCAATAGGTTCTACAGCGCAAGGCTGCTTCAATGCGGATTTATGTACAGACTATTTGTGTTATACTTTGGCGGATAATCCAGTTTGTCAAGCCGACCCTATGTATGAAGGATGTGAAAATGAAGATATTGTTTTCTCAGGATTTGATACAGGAGATGCAGGAGCAACATATACGTGGACAACAACGGCCTCAGGTGGTATTCCATCAGGCTTCGATCCAACGATAGCCAACCCAACTATTACTGGTTTAACAGCAGCGAGTGCGGGTGTATATACAGTTACGATATTGAACTCAACAGGTTGTATGTCCGATTGTACAGCAACAGTGACTTTAGTTGCAGGACCTACCGTAGAAGTAGCTGTAGTTAAAGAAGCATGTGTTGGTCAAGATTTAGAATTTGTAGCAACAGTTTCAGGAGGTTCAGGCAATTATTCTTATGCATGGACAGATGTTAATGGAGTAGCGTTTGGTTCAGGAATGGCAAGTGAGACCTACACCACGAACGATGTTTCTCAAACAGGAACTTACACTGTTGTCGTTACAGATTTGACATCAACATGTACGACAACTGCAACGGTCAATGCAACAGTTATAGATTGTATGTGCACAGAAAATATAGTTTGTGAAGGAGATGATATTATTGCTACTACAAGTGGAAATAACACAGCAACAAAAGATACTTGGTTTTTATTAGTTGATCCATCAACAGGAAATATAGTGGCAGTTGTGGATAACGATGCAACAGCAACTTTCCCAACAGGCGCATTGACTTCAACAATGTATCAAGTACACGTATTGAATTTTGATCCAAATGATCCTCCAAGTCCATTGACAGTAGGAAGTACAACAGCTGATTTAATTAATGTTAGTTTGAGTACTATTGGAGATGGTGCAACAGGCTGCTTCAACGCAGATTTATGTACAGACTATTTGTGTTATACTTTGGCGGATAATCCAGTTTGTCAAGCCGACCCTATGTATGAAGGATGTGAAAATGAAGATATTGTTTTCTCAGGATTTGATACAGGAGATGCAGGAGCAACATATACGTGGACAACAACGGCCTCAGGTGGTATTCCATCAGGCTTCGATCCAACGATAGCCAACCCAACTATTACTGGTTTAACAGCAGCGAGTGCGGGTGTATATACAGTTACGATATTGAACTCAACAGGTTGTATGTCCGATTGTACAGCAACAGTGACTTTAGTTGCAGGACCTACCGTAGAAGTAGCTGTAGTTAAAGAAGCATGTGTTGGTCAAGATTTAGAATTTGTAGCAACAGTTTCAGGAGGTTCAGGCAATTATTCTTATGCATGGACAGATGTTAATGGAGTAGCGTTTGGTTCAGGAATGGCAAGTGAGACCTACACCACGAACGATGTTTCTCAAACAGGAACTTACACCGTTGTCGTTACAGATTTAACATCAACATGTACAACAACTGCAACGGTCAATGCAACAGTTATAGATTGTATGTGTACACCCATTACTATTTGTTCAGGTAATGATATTATTACAAGTACAAGCGGAAATAATACAGCAACAAAAGATACTTGGTTTTTGTTGGTAGATGCCTCAGGTACTATTATTAGTGTAATTGATGATAACTCATCCGCTACTTTCTCAACAGCAAGTCTAGCAACGGGAATGTATCAAGTACACGTATTGAATTTTGATCCAAATGATCCTCCAAGTCCGTTGACAGTAGGAAGTACAACAGCTGATTTAATTAATGTTAGTTTGAGTACTATTGGAGATGGTGCAACAGGCTGCTTCAACGCAGATTTATGTACAGATTATATCTGCTACACAATTGTTGAAAATCCAGTATGTATGGCCACAAATGACGGGCCAGTTTGTGTTGGCGATAATGTAACATTAGGAGCATCCTTAGTTTCAGGACCAGCTTCGATAGATACATATAGTTGGACAGGACCGAATGCATTTACTTCAACAGATGCAGCACCAATGATAACCAATGTAACATCGGCAGACGCAGGTGCTTATACCGTTACAATCACAGATACAAACGGTTGTACAACAATGTGTTCTACCACAGTTGTAATCAACGAGAACCCAGTAGTTACAGCTATCGTAGTAAAAGAAGCATGTATAGGACAGGATTTACAGTTCACTGCTACGGTCACAGGAGGTTCAGGTAATTACACTTATGCATGGACAGATGTGAATGGCGTAGCATTTGGAACAGGAATGGCTACTGAAACTTATACAACAAATGCAGTTTCCGAAACAGGTACTTATACCGTTGTAGTAACGGATGCAACAACGTCGTGTACTTCTATGGCTACCGTTAGTGCAACGGTTGTAGATTGCATGTGTACACCAGTAACTATTTGTCCAGGTGATGATATAACTGTATCCGCAATAGATCCAGCACCAGCACCAAAGCTACAATGGTATTTATTAGTTGATCCTGCAACTGGAGAAATTTTAGATGCAAATGATACAGGTGTGTTTATGACCACTGCTTTAGCAAATGGAACATACCAAGTACACGCTTTAAACTTTGACCCTGCAACCCCACCAAGTCCATTAATGACTGGTGATGTACCTGCCGATTTAATAGGTGTATTCTTAGGAACTATTGGTAGTACAACTCAAGGATGTTTTAATGCTGATTTATGTACAGAGTACCTTTGTTATACTATTGAAGATATAACTGATCCAATCATTACGATGTGTCCAGCCAATGTAACTATTGAATGTGATGAATCAACTGATCCTACATTAAATGTAAGTCTGGGAGGAGAACCGGTAGCAACTGATAATTGTACGGATACACCAGACTTAGTGATAACATTTGCTGATGTTATCACTCCAGGGGCTTGTGTTGACGCAAATACTATTACTAGAACATGGACAGTAACAGATGAGGCAGGGAACTCTACGACTTGTGCTCAAACCATAACAGTAGAAGATACGACATCTCCGATGATGGATTGTACATTAGTTAATGATTTGATTATTGAATGTAACTCTAGTGATGATTACACTACAGTAATTAACAACTGGATTACAGCATCTGAAATGACTTTTGATAACAATGCAACAGACAATTGTGATACAGATGTAATGATTTCAAATGATTGGGATGGTTCACTTCCAACATTGAGCTGTGATTTATCAGGTGGTAATATAACAATCACATTTACAGCAACGGACAATTGTGGAAACATATTTACTTGTGACAAAGATGTCTTCTTAGACGATTCAGTTGATCCAATGGTTACTTGTCCAGCGGATGTGACCTTTGAAGCATGTGGAACAGACGTCCTATTAACGGCAACTTTAAATCCATTTTCAACTGTAAGTATGCCTTTAACAGGTAGTGGCTCATTACTTATTTCGGACGCTTGTGATACAGACTTAACAGTAACTTATATTGATGACGACAATGGTACAGCACTTTGTGATGCCACCAATTTAGTCGTAACAAGAACATTTACGGTGACTGATGACTGTGGAAATAGCTCTACTTGTAGTCAAGATTTTGTTATTCAAGATACAACGCCACCAACCATAACTTGCCCGGCAGATATGACGATGGCTTCTTGTACACAATCAACCGATCCAGCTACTACAGGAAACGCAACGGCGACTGATAATTGTACAGCTGATGCAGATATAACTATCACATTTTCTGATACAATGTCACCAGTAGGATGTACAGGCGATGCAGGAATAATAAGAACCTTTACGGCGACCGATGCTTGTGGAAACTCAAATACTTGCATACAAAATATTATGGTCGTCGATATGGATGCACCAACAATTACATGTCCAACAGATTTGACAATAGAATGTGTAGATGGTACAGACTATGTTGCAGCAATCAATACATGGATTGCAACAGCAACAGCAACAGACGTATGTGATGCAGATGTAGCTATTACAACAGATTATGATGGAACATCTACTCCAACAGCGTGTGATTTAGTAACAGGTTTACCAATAACATTTACCGCAACGGACGATTGTGGAAATACAGATATTTGTACAGCGAGCGTATTTATAAACGATACACAGCCACCAGTAATTACCTGCCCAGCAGATATGACGATGGCCTCTTGTACACAATCAACTGATCCAGCGACTACAGGAAACGCAACAGCGACCGATGCTTGTTCAGCAGTAGCGGATATTGTTATCACATTCTCTGATTCAACTTCGCCAGTAGGTTGTACAGGAAATGATGGTATAACGAGAACCTTTACAGCAACCGATGCTTGTGGAAATTCAAGCGTTTGTACTCAGCAGATTGCTATAGTTGACATGGATCCACCAGTGATTACATGTCCGATAGATTTAACAATGGAATGTGTAGATGGTGCAGATTATGTTGGTATGATTAATACATGGATTTCAACAGCAACCGCAACGGACGTATGTGATTCCAATGTAGCTATCACAACTGATTATGATGGCACATCTATTCCAGCATCTTGTGATGTTGTCACGGGTTTACCAATAACATTTACAGCAACAGACGATTGTGGAAATACAGATATTTGTACAGCAAATGTATTTATTAATGATACGGTAGAACCAAACGCAGTTTGTCAAAACTTAACGATCAATTATGATTTGTGTGCAACTGCACCAGTTATAATTACTGCCGATCAAATTAATAATGGAAGTAATGACGCTTGTTCAGCAGATGCAGACCTTATTTTAGCAATTGATATGGATACATTCGATTGTTCTAATGAAGGTGATAATATAGTGACATTAACAGTTACAGATGAATGTGGTAATACTTCAACTTGTCAAGCAATTGTTACGATTGTAGTGGAAGATATTGAACCACCATTGGTAACAAATGATTTCCATTGTTCAGAAAAAGTTTACGATGGTAGTTTATTGACAGCAAAATGTCAAGCAACAAATTGTACCAACGGCTCAACTACAACAGTAACTTGGTGGTCAGAAGCCACAGGAGGTATACAATTAGGAACAGGTGACACATTTGACCCAATAAACGATCCTAATTTTGATCCAACAGTAGCTGGTTGTTATACTTACTATGCACAATGTGAGTTTGCGAATGGTTGTGTAAGCGAGCGCGGAACAGCAACCTTCCAAGTAATTGATTGTGATGTTGAATGTACAGATGGATGTTTATATTTCTTAGTACTTGAAGATTCAGCCAATAACGGTTGGGATGGTGCGAGCATAGACGTAACGGTAAATGAAGGTGTCTCCACAAATTATAAATTAGGAGCTTTAGGGTGTAACAATGGTTATCAGGTTATTCCAATTACGGTAAATGATGGTGGTTTAATTGACCTTGCTTACTGGAATGGTGCGAATGAAACTGAACATGCTTGGACATTATTCGATTGGTCAATGACAACAATCTTATCAACGGGTTATGATGCAATGGGCTGTAACACTGTTGCACCAGATACCGCAGTAAATACAACGGTAAGAACGAAAGCTGAATGTCCAGAATGTTGTGTAGATGAAGGAAACTTTATCGTTCGTATTACAATGGGTGACTTCCCTGAAGAACAATCTTGGGAAATATATAATGGAATAGCTAGTACTACTGAACAAGGAACGCAAGTTATCGGAATAAATGCAACGGCTTATACTGGACTAGCACCTGGATTCCAAATTACTTATGATATTGAATTAGAGAAGTGTGAAACATATACTTTCGCTGCATTTGACGGTTTCAACGATAGTTGGAATGGTGGATCATGGGAGATCATTACATCTGATTTAAGTTACGGAAACGAAATCACAAATTTGAATGATCCGTTATATGGTAATTCATTAGTACTAAGTGGCCCTGCAGATGCAGCATTCACAGATGAAGATAGAGTTCAGTTTACAATACCTTGTCAAAACTGTTTTGATGATGTCGTAAATTTCTCTGACCCATCTTCTGAGGATTGTTTGATTGATGGTATACTACCAGCAAATGAACCATTTGTCTGTTATCCAGATTGTAATCACGCATTACCTGCGGGTTGTATCAACGACGAATTAGTGATTTTAGTAAATGGTGATCCGTCAAACGCAGTAACGATTCCAATTCCAGTTGGATTTGATTACACTACAGGAATCAATGTGACTGACCTACCTGTTGGTTGCCATAAATTAGTTCAAGCAACAACATACTGTGATGGCGTTATTGCAAAATGTACAACTGATTTGAATATTGTTAGAGATATTAATCCATCTTTAGCATGTAACGATTTGGTAAATGTATCTCTACAAGCACCTGACGGACCAAATAGCGAAGATGATTTGGGTGAATGTGTGATTGAAATAACTCCAGATATGGTATTGGAAATGCCTAATGCTTGTGAAGGTGAGTACACCGTTACGGTTTTAGATACAAATGGAGAACCTTTAATCGTTTATTCTAACGACGGCTTACCATTAGATAACTTTGGTAATCCAATTCCAGAAGGAAATCAGTCCATTGAAATTGCGCATGACTTTGTAAGTGGTGCTCAGGCTGGTCAAACACTGACATACGTCGTTGAACATAAATTCTCTGAAAATAAATGTTGGGGTGAAATCTTAATTGAGGATAAACTAGCACCTGTCATTGTATGTACAGATTATGATTTATCTTGTACACACCCAGAAGCATTAAATGAGAATTATACGCATACAGAAGTGTACGAGCCACCAATGGAACTCCCAGCAAATATTGCAGGTGGTACCGCAGGTTTGGTATCGAATACATTTATACCTATAAATATGCCATGTGGTGCATTAGGTGAGGTTATTCAAAATATTGAAGTAGCTGTCGATTTATCACACAATGATGTAACAGACTTAGCTGTATTCTTACATTTACCATCTGCATTAGATGCTGCGTTGGGTGGTATTTCACCTTTACAGTTAGATGCTAATGGTGATGTTGGAGCATCAAATATTTATACGCCAAACCCAGTTAATGATGCACCTTCATTACTAGCTTTATTGGGTGCGGCGTGTACCTTGACGGAAAGTATTGTCCCTGAAGACTTCATTACCGAAAACAGCGGTAATAATGTTCCTGCTAATGTTGGAAATACATGGTATATACAAATAGTAGATAATAATGCTACATTCCCAACACCTCCATTTGGTGGTGGTGAAATAACAGCAGCATCTATTACACTAACTTGTGGATTCCCTACTCCAGTTGCTGCATTTGATTGTACATTACAAAGTGTAGAATTGATAAATGAACAATTGGTAGAAACTAACTGTGATCAAAGCGATTGGAATGGCGCACAAATTGTCAGAACATGGCAAGCAATTGATGCCTTCGGAAACTCTTCAGTTTGTACACAAACCGTGAACTTAAAAGCTCCTGCATTCTCTGACCTAATCTTCCCAGAAGATCAAGCATTAGAATGTAGTGATGATGTAGATTCAAGTGTAGAAGCTACTGGAGTACCAGCATTTGGTTGTTTCCCAATTCAAGAAACTCAACATGATGTTTGTGATATTGTATATACTTTTGAAGATCAAGAATTTATTACTTGTGGTAACAGTAAGAAAATTTTCCGTACTTGGACAGTGATGAATTGCTGTAATTTGAATACCAAACTTCACACTCAACTAATCAAAATTGAAGATACCGAAGGCCCTGTTATTAATGTAGATGATATTGTTGCAAATACGGCAGTATACGATTGTAACGCAAGTATTGCTTTCAACGAGGCTATTACGGATGGATGTTCTGATGTTACAAGTATTATCGTTAGCTTCTTTGAAGGTGGCGGCGCATATAACGGTTCTGGTAACTTAATTGTAGCAGATGTCATGAACGGTGAAACGATCGATAACCTACCATTAGGTGTAACAGAGTTATTAATTAAAGCACAAGATGGTTGTTTGAATATTACAGAAGAAATTGTGAGTGTTACAATTTCAGACAATACGCCGCCAGTCGCCATTTGTGATGATAACTTAAATATTAGTTTAGGTTCAGATGGAACAGCAAGAGTAATGGCAGAAGATATTGATGAAGGTTCTTACGATAACTGTGGTGAGATTACTTTAGAAGTACGTCGAGTAGATGGTTGTTTAGGAACCACCCCTTGGGCCGAGTCAGTACCGTTTGAATGTTGTGATGTGAATGAAATGGTGACTGTTGAATTACGTGTAACAGATGCAGGTGGAAACACGAATGTATGCTGGCAACAAGTTTTAGTCGAAGATGCCTTAGCTCCTTCTATTACTTGTCCTGACGATGTGACCGTTGATTGTGATGATGATGTATTACACAACATTGCTTCATTGGGTGATCCAATTGCAATCGATAATTGTAATGTAACGCTTGATTTAGTAGAAACGGATAATAGAGATAATTGTCAAGCAGGTACGATTACTCGTCGTTGGACGGCTACTGATGGAAGCGATAAGTCGAATGATGCAAGTTGTACGCAAACAATTACAGTGGAGCATATTTCAGATTTTGTCGTTCAGTTCCCTGCGGATGTAACTGTAAGTACTTGTCCAGACAGCTTAGGTATTTCGGGAGAACCATCCATTACGGATGATGATTGTGAATTATTAGCTATCAATTATGATGATTTGGTACTGACTATTGTTGACGATGCTTGTTACCGAATTGAGCGTACATGGACGATTGTTAACTGGTGTGTTTATGATGAAGGAAATGCGGCAAATACAGACTTAGGTATTCCACAACCACTTCCACGAACATTCCGTGATGACGATGGATTCTTCACGTATGTACAAACCATTACAGTACAAGATAGTGATGCTCCGATTATTACTTGTCCTGGCGATCAGACCTTCTGTGATTTAACAGATGGTTGCGAAGGGGAAGCTCAATTAACTATTGAAGTAGAGGACGGTTGTTCTCCTGCAGAAGTACTTGAATACACTTATAAAATTGATGCGTTCAATGATGGAAATGGGGTGTTTGATATTGTAGAAACAGGAAATGATGCAACAGGTATTTATCCTTACGGAACTCACTTAATCAAGTGGATTGTAGAGGATGGTTGTGGTAACACAAGTTCTTGTTCATACTTATTCACGATTGAAGATTGTAAGAACCCAACACCAGTTTGTTTGAATGGAATTAGCCTTCCGAATATGGAAACTGGTTGTGTTGATGTTTGGGCGAGTGACCTGTTAGAATATGCTTTTGATAATTGTAGTTCAGATGAGTTTGTTGAAAACTCCGTACGTATTAGACGAGCAGGTTCGGTATTGATTCCTCAAGCAAGTATTACACTTTGTTGTGATGATCTTGGAATTGTACCAGTAGAGATATGGGTAGAAGATGAAGCAGGTAACGCTGACTTCTGCACAACCTACATCGATGTTCAGGATAACTTAAATAACTGTGATTCTCAAGATGATAGTAGAACCATTGCAGGTTCAGTTGAAACTCGTGAAGGTGAAATGGTAGAGTTAGTAGAAGTGGAACTAACAGGTGGAATGAATATGGAGCAAACCACTCCAAACGCAGGAAACTATATGTTTGATCCAGTGAATACGAACATGAACTATACGATCACACCTAAGAAGGATATTGATCCATTAAATGGAGTTTCTACATTTGATATTGTATTGATGAATCAACATATCTTAGGTATCAATGAGTTGACAAACCCATATCAGATGATTGCGGCAGACGTCAACAACGATGGTAATATTACAACGTTCGATGTAGTTCAAACAAGACAGTTGATCTTGTATGTTATCAATGATTTCCCAAGTAATACATCTTGGAGGTTCGTACCGAAAGATTTTGTATTTGTGAATCCAACAAATCCATGGTCTCCATCTTTCCCAGAGGTTATCGACATCGAAAACCTTCAAGAAAATAGAATGGATGCTGACTTTATTGGAATCAAGATTGGTGATGTGAACGGAGATGCCGTTCCAAATACATTACTTGGAGCAGAAGAGCGTAATATGAAAGGTGAAGTAAACTTCAAAATTGATGATGCAGTAACTGAACCAGGTACGAGTTACCGAGTAGACTTTAGAGCAAGTGATTTCAATAACCTAACGGGTTACCAATTTACATTGAACTATGACCAAGAGTTGTTAGAATTTGCTAGCATCGAAGCAGGTGCAATTGCCATGAAAGAAAATAATATTGGTTTAGTTAAATTAAACGAAGGTATTATTACAACTTCTTGGAATGTAAGTGAGGCTATAGATGTACAAGACGATCAAATATTGTTTAGTATGTATTTCAACGTATTTGAGGCAACTCAACTAAGTAAAGTGTTAAATATAGATAGTCGCTATACAGTAGCGGAAGCCTATAATAACGCTGCTGAGTTATTGAATGTAAATCTTGAATTTGTAACGGAAGAGGAAGCAACTATAGCTTCAAATGAATTTGAATTGTATCAAAACAAGCCGAATCCATTTACTGGACGTACAACGATTGGTTTCAATCTACCAACGGCAACATCAGCAACGATGTCCGTTCATGATGTAGCCGGTAAATTACTAAGAGTAATAGAAGGTGATTTTGATAAAGGTTATAACGAAGTTATGATTGATGCAAAAGACCTGAAAGGAACGGGCGTATTATACTACCAATTAGATACACCAGATCATTCAGCAACTAAGAAGATGATTATACTAGATTAGTATTATCAATATTTGATTAAGTAAATAAAATTGAGTTCCTCTACCTTTAATTAGGTAGGGGAACTTTTTTGTTGGTTTGAATTATAATCCAATTTATCCTTGGCATGATTTCTGAATACATGAGTATATAGTTTAATATCTACCCAAAACGGGGTATAGAATACTATTTCAAGAAGTTTTCTAAAATTGTGTTGTAATCATCTAGTGTAGACTTGATGTTTACAAAACAAGTAAATGAGATTGATATAATTCAAATAAAAAATGGGTAAAACTCTACGGAACATATTCATCGCAGTGGTCATTGCTATATTCAATATCGGAACAATAGACGCACAATGGGAGCAACCCGATACCATCAAACTAGAATTATCGACCTGTGATTCAACTGTTGGTTGGTGTCTTGATATCCCTCAAGGAGATTTATCGAATTATACTATAGAACTAAATGGAGCTACATATAATGGGTCGATTGGTGGCTGCGAGGTTGATACTTTCGTCGCATATACCTACGCACCTTTATTCGGTCAAGGTCAATTAGGCCCTTACTTTTTAGATAGCTGGACCGTCAACGATCAAACTTTTTCAGGTACATTTCAAAATACGGCAGCTTTAGTCGATTCCATGAATATTTGGGATCCGAATGGAAACTGGGAAGATTTTTCAGCCAACTCATTTATTTTGGGGGGGCAACCAGGTTCTACTTACTCAGGTATGGAAATAACAGCGGTACTACTAGGAATTACCACTACTCTTCAAGCTAATCCGCAAGATAGTACACCAGAAGGAACGTTGATCCAATTCGATAGAGGAGTACATGAATTGGTTGTCACCGAAACACTCACTGGAGTTAGTATGCAAAGCCTTGTATTAATTGGTTGTCCGCAAAATGTAGCATTTACCAACGAATTATTAATCAATACACTTGATACGCTATGTTTTGATACTATTGATCTAGGATTGGTAGGAAATATGATATCTATCACTCCAACTTGTCCATTTGATAATGAAGTTGTGAATACTGAAATAGTAAATCAGTGTAGTCAAATACTAGGAATTGATATTGGAATGGATACCATTTGTTACGAAATTTGCGATGAATATGATTTTTGCGCATCTTTTCAAACAGTTGTAAATGTTTTCACAGATGATGAAGTTTTTACCCAAGATATAATTTATGATATTCCTTATGGGACAGATAGTTTGCATTGTTTCGATGTAAGCATGCTCGATGGTTCAGTGACTGAAATTATACAAACTTGTTCTAACTCAAATGATCCAGGAATTATATTTGATCCATTAGACGAAACTTCTTTTTGCATTCATTTTAATTCGGTTGTTGTAGGAACAGATATGGTTTGTTACAATTTTATTGCAGATAATGGAAATATTCTAATTGTTCATTTGATTGTAAACGGCTTACCACCCAGCCCCTCTACTGAAAATATAGAAATGATGTTAGGAGATTCCATTCAAATATGCCCTGATATATCTGAATTAGCGACGGGTGTAGATACTATATATAATTCATGTGAAAGTATTGTTACAAATTCTGTCATTTTTGAAATAAATAATGTATCTTTATGTATGAATGCGGTAGCTCAATCTATCGGACTGGACACAACTTGCCTAGTCATTTGTGATCAGAACGAAATTTGTGACACCACTTTCTACCACTTGACTGTCTTAGATAGTAACAACTCTCCCTCCTTAGTTGCTAATAACGACAGCGAATCTACATATCTAAATAACTCAGTTGTAATAAATTATTGTGGAAATGATATCATTCCCAACAATGCCCTAGATGATTTTTATTTATTATCACCTTTGGAAGGAGGAACGGAGCCATTATACGGGAACGTAACATTTAATAATGATTGTACATTAACATACAAACCAGATGAAGGCGTGTGCAATGTTGTAGATACTTTTACATATGTAATATGTAATCAAGATACTTGCGCACAGGCTCAAATCACTGTTTTTATTGATTGTGAGATAGCCGAAATGGAGATCAAAACAGGTTTTTCACCCAATTTTGATGGTGATAATGAAACCTTTATGATTGACGGTTTAGAAAACTATCCAAACAATCGCTTAAGAATTTACAATCGTTGGGGAAGTAAAGTATTTGACCAAGAAAACTATCAGAATGACTGGTGGGGAGATTGGAATGGACAGCCTGTTCCCGATGGAACTTACTTTTATCTACTAACGACAAGGGAAGGTTTTATGACTTCTGGTTATGTACAAATTATGAGATAGTATCCAACTCACAATAGCAATCAAACAGTGACGATTGATTTGATTATTGAAATTTGAGGTATTTTAATTTGTTTAATATGTTCAACTAATAATCAAAATACGATTTGACTTGCAACCAATGACTTATAAGTTGTTACACAACTTTATCAATAAATAGTAACGTTTTATTCGCTTTTTTACCAAAAAAATGAAAAAGAAGGGAAGCTAGCATAGTTTTTGTCTTATTCACGTTGTGACAGTACCAAACTGTACAACCATCAAACTTTAAAAAAATTAGTAATGAGAAAATTATTACCACTTGTTATCTTAATTACTTGCTTGACAGGTTCTATATATGCACAGCAAGATGCTATGTTCACGAACTACGTCTTTAATGCACTAAACTATAATCCTGCATACGCTGGTTCAAAAGACCATATGGCGATTGGTGCTTTGCACCGAACGCAATGGTGGGGGATTAATGGTGCACCTAGTACACAGTCTGTTTTTATGCACACCCCACTCAAAAATGATCGAGTAGGTATTGGGTTTAATTTATTTAATGATGCTATTGGACCAACCAATAATCTAGGTGTAAATGTTTCTTATGCTTATCGAATTCCAATAGGAGAGAACGGTGCACGTCTTTCTATTGGAATACAAGGTGGAATTGAGAACTTTCGTTCCGACTGGGATGAGTTAATCTTGGACGATAGTGGAGATGGTACTTTTTTGAATAGTCCTAATTTGTTGCTGCCTAATTTTGGTGGTGGAATCTATTATTATAGTAAGTATTTTTATGCAGGTCTTTCAGTGCCTCATTTAGTAGAAAATTCTTTACGAGCAAGTGAAGATAACATAAACACTGCACTTTCAGCACGTCAGTATCGTCACTACTATTTTGCGATGGGAACAGCTATTCCTTTAAATGGAGATGACTTAATTTTCAAGCCATCTATTTTAGTTAAAAATGTAGGTTTAGACAGTAAATTAAGAAAGGATGAACAATACCAAAATATTGCTGCTCCTACAGAATTTGACATCGACTTATCTTTATTGTTTTACGAAACATTTTGGGTAGGTGCTTCTTTCCGTTCAGCTTTAGAAGCATTTGGTTCAGATCCAAGTAGTTCTTATGATTCAGTGGATGTCTGGGCACAATATATGTTAAATAGCGGTTTAAGAATCGGTGCTGGATACGATTTTACAGTATCTGGTTTATCAAGAGTTGCTTCTGGATCATTTGAGATCATGCTAGGCTATGAGTTCGATTACGAAGAAAATAAAACAGTAACACCACGTTACTTCTAAGAAATAATAATAACAAGAAGGAAGCTATTTATAGCTTCCTTCTTCATAAGTAAATAATTCCGTTACAGTATTTTAAAATACTAAATAAAAAACATCCCGTAACCATATAAATCTATTACAAATGTTTAAGCGTATTCTGGTTATCGCCATGCTTATCATTGTTGGTGCTACAACAATGCAAGCTCAAACGGCTCGTCTCAAACGAGCACAAACTTACATGGATCAGTTAGATTATGTAGGAGCCATCGAATTATACAATCAAATTCTCGCCACCCAAGATAATTCTGAAGCTAAAATCAATATTGCAGAATGTTACCGAAAGGTCAGCGATTCTGAAAATGCCGAATATTGGTATGGTCAGGTGGTTCGACTGCCTGAAGCACAACCTATTCATTATTTATATTACGGTCAAGCATTGCAACGTAATGGTAAATGCGATCTGGCCAAAGAATGGTATGTCAAGTTTGTAGATGCAGCACCAGACGATCTTCGTGGTCAGTATTTGGAAAAAGCATGCGATTACGAAGAAGAATTGATGACTAAAAATGCTGGAATTTACGAAATCAAGCACTTAGAAATCAACTCCAATTTAGACGATCACGCGCCAACTTATTACGGTGATGGAATTATTTTCGCTTCTGAAAGAGACAAAGGAACAGCTGTTGAGCGTACGCATTCATGGACAGGAAATCCTTTCTTGGAATTATATTTTGTAGAGGCAAAAGAAAGTGGTGATGGTGAAGCAGAAGGTGTTTGTGGAAATTTCACTTACGGACGTGCGGATAAATTCAGCAAAAAAGTAAACACTAAGTTTCATGAAAATACGGTAGCTTTCAATAGCGATCAAACTGAAATGTTTTTTACTAGTAATAACCAAACGGGTAAGGATGACGAAGGTATTAAAAAATTAAAGATATATTCTGCTAAAGGAAGCGGAAATAGTTGGTCAGGTGAGGAAGGGTTGCCTTTTAATAGCGACGAATATTCCATCTGTCACCCAACATTAACCAATAATGATAATTCTATGTATTTCTCTTCTGATATGCCAGGTGGTTTTGGAGGAATGGATTTATATCGTTCAGATCGTGAAAATGGACGTTGGGGACCACCAATCAATCTTGGGCCACAAATCAATACCGAAGGAAATGAAGTATTCCCATATTACGGACAAAATGAACGTTTATACTTCTCTTCTGATGGACACGTCGGATTAGGTGGTTTGGACATTTATTATATGGACGACAAAGGAAACGGTGAATGGGGTAATATTGAGAATATTGGTTATCCAGTAAATACAATCTCTGACGATTTTTCTATCATTTTTAACGAAGAAGGTACTTGTGGGTATTTCTCATCAGATAGAAGTGGTGGGGCTGGAAACGATGATATTTATAGCTTTAAGAAAATTGCTGTTCCAGTTGAATTGTTAGTCATTGATGAAGTAACAGGCGAGCCAATTGAGGGTGCTATGGTTGTGGATGAGTGCACGGGTGCAAGCTACGAAACGAATGCAGAAGGAAAGGCGATGGTAGATATGCGTATCAACGAGTGTTGTACTTTTACAGCAAGTATGGAAGAATACTTGGATAATGATAAAGAAGGTTGTACAACCAGTGATATGAGCCAAACCATGATCGTTGAGATTCCTTTGAAAAAGGAAATGGTTTTCGATATGGAAGGTTATGCATACGATGAAAATAACTTGCCGCTTGAATTGGTAGATGTAACATTAACGAATGATTGTGGTGACGAAGAACAAGTAGCTACAACAGACTCGGAAGGTCGCTTTTATTTTGAATTAAAAGATGATTGTTGCTATACGATCACAGGTGTATACGAAGGTTATGAAGATGTAATATTGGAAGGTCAATGTACACGTGACTTATCAGAAAGTACGACATTGAAACCAACCTTGACATTCGCAAGACCAAACAGTTTTGTGGATAAAGGTGGTGATTTCAATCCAGGTGTATCGGTATATGATGGATCTGGTGAGCGTCCAACAGAAGGCGTGTACTATGATAGTGATTTAGAAGAATATGTAGACGCAGAGACAGGTTTACCTGCAAACGGAACATATGATGGAGTCACTTACGAAAATGGTCAAATCATCGGTGGAGACAGTTTCCAACCTGGACCAATTAATGGTGGTGGACCAATCGCCTATTTATTGCATATTTATTACGATTTCGATCAGTCGTATTTACGTGACGAAGCGAGTACAGAATTAGAAAAATTACTATCTCTAATGAACGAAAGAGAGGATTATGTAGTCGAAATTGGTTCACATACAGATGCTCGTGGTTCAAACCGATACAATGATCGTTTATCTCAAAGAAGAGCAGAATCTGTGGTTCGTTGGTTAGAAGATAACGGTATTGAAAGAGATCGTTTAGTTGCGAAAGGTTATGGAGAAACCATGAATGTCAATAGTTGTACGAATAATATTCCTTGTAGCGAAGAACAACATCAGCTGAATCGCCGAACGGAATTTAGAGTATTAAGCTGTGCGACTTGTGATGATATTCGTGAAGTTTCACAACCAAAAGCTAATCCAAGAATTGATCCTTGTCAGGGATGTCCATTCTAAAAGTAATACATTAAATAAATATTTAAATATAGAAAAATTACCGAAAGGCATGTCTTCCATACAGGAGGACATGCCTTTTTGTATTGTCCAAATGAATGTCACACAACTTGTCTTAACAGGTAATTGTATTGTTGCAAAATATTATATTTTGGCATATCGTTTAATGAAAGTTTATAGCACATTTAGTCAGTTTTGTGCTGTATAAAGTAGGATTGTAGCAACTGCTAGGAGTTGGTCAAAAGTGTTTTGTAATCTAACAGACATTTGTGTATTCCTGACTTGCTACAGTTTAAATTTTCTTAAACAAAATAGTAGTATTGCTGTTGAATTTAAAGCGAAAAAGAATGCTTTTTAACTCACATTACTAAGACTCATCTCTCAAATTATTCCATGTAGCTAATTATCCTTTGCAATAGAAGGTATACAAAACTAGTGTTTAAATCTAATAAGACTACTAGAAGCCTGCCCACTAAACTTAATTTAAACAACTAAACACTTGTAACTTTTATGATGATTTCAACGCCTTTCAAAATCGGGATTGCCTGTATTTTATTATGTCTTTTTAGTATTGGTTTTTATATAAACAGTACAAACGATTCAGATACTGTTTTAAAAAATAATGAATCTGTGTATGATTACGTTTCAGAAGAAAACTATAAAGCACTATCACCTTTTTTTCAAGAAATTATAAAATCTAATATCGAAGGAGCACTAGCAAATCCTATTAGTTTTGCTTCAAAGCAATCTTGTTGGTCACCTGATACAGATCCTAAAATTATTGAAGCTTTCCATGAGGCAGGACACAGTTTAAAACATAGCTTGAGTGCAGATTTGGAAAAGTATCAATTGGCTACTCGTTGGGGGGCAACTGCAAATAGTGGTGGTGGCTTGTCACAGGGTGATCCTACAATCTTATCATGGAGTTATGTAGCAGACGGAACAACCATAACGAGTGATTGTAATGGTCAAAATAGTAATAGTAATTTTATTGCCTTTTTTAACGGAATTTTTGGAGGTCCAACCGTAGCTGGTGATTTTACTACTGCTCCATGGCATAATATTTTTGTCAATATGTTTGCGGCTTGGGAATCTGTTTCAGGATTAAGTTTTGTGTATGAACCTAACGATGATGGCGCACCTTTCGCAAATCCTAATGGCGCAAATCCTGGGATAGTTGGCGTTAGAGGAGATCATCGAATTGGAGGAAACTTTATAGATGGTAATAGCGGTGTATTGGCTTGTAACTATTTTCCATCAAGCGGAGATATGATTATTGATACAGGTGATAACTTTTACCAAAATAATCAAGGAGTTGGTACTTTAAATGTTTTACAACATGAAATTGGTCATGGTCTTGGTATGGCACATGTCTGTCCTATTAACCAAACAAAACTAATGGAGCCTTTTGTTACAACAGCCTTTATTGGTCCGCAACCTGATGATATTTTGGCGGTCAATAGAGGGTATGGAGATATTGAAGAACCCAATAACAGTTCAGGTGCGGCGACAGATTTAGGAGCATTGAACTTACCTAGTGTTAATAATTATAATGGACTTAGCGTTGATGACAATTCAGATATAGACTTCTATGAATTTAATATCAACTCAGCGTCAGACATTACCATAACACTTTCTAGTGTTGGAGAGAGTTATTTGGAAGGTGCACAAAATAATAACGGTTCATGTCAAGCGGGAACAAACTATGATGCGGGTGCTTTATCCAATCTAGAGGTTGATTTGTTGTCCTCAAATGGTAGTACAGTTTTAGCTTCCGCTAATGGAAATGCAGCAGGTATAGACGAAGTAATTACGACGACGATAGGTGCAGGAACATTTTTTGTACGTATCAGACAAACAGGTAATGTCAACGAAGCTCAAATGTATGATTTTGAGATAGATTTAGATCCAATTCCGTTGAATGCTCCTGTAGCTTCATTCACTGCTTCTGATGATGGACCAATTCTTATTTGTACAAATTCTGGCTTTCCAATCAGTTTTACTGATACCTCACAAGAATTTCCAGATAGTTGGTCTTGGACTTTTTCGGGTGCTGGTGTCTCACCGACGACTTCTACTGATCAATTTCCGACGGTGACAGTCACTTCGGGTGGTACACTTGATATTACGCTCGTATCCTCCAATAGTGTTGGATCTAGTAATAATACTGCCACACAAAGTATTATTATTAATGAGCGAAACGTGAATGCATTTGAATGTATTGCTTGTTTAGATTTTACGGGGTCATTTCTTTTATTAAATGCAGTTACGCCAAGTTGTGCTACAGGATGTACACCTGTTTCCAATACAACACCAGTTCAGTCTAGTCGTGCTTATTTGCTAGCAGGATTAACAGGTGGGGAGGAATATACATTTGATATTTGTTCAGGTTATGATCCAGCTAACTGGGAGGCTGTTTTGACGATAGGTGAGGTTAGTGGTTCTGGTATTATTGAAAATTCAGAATTTGTTGCTGCGAAAGGATGTTCTATTACGTTTACTTGCCCAGCTAGTGGTGATTATGTAGTTGTGATTTCAGAAGTAGATAACTGTGGAGGGGCTGAGGTGACGGTTAATAATGGAACGCCAACGCTGCGATGTACAGGATTGCAGAGTACTTCCTTTTTTACAGACTTAGGAGGGACATCTTTCGATTATTTTAATAACCTTAATTTAGAATATGTTCTATGTCCAGATAATGTTGGTGAGTTTATTGAAATTACATTTACTGCCTTTGCTATTGAGGGTGATTCAGATGGAAATAGTCCAACGGACTGTTATGATATTATGAATATTTATAATGGTGATAATACTTCTGCACCACAAATTGGTGGTGAATTTTGCGATGCTCCAGGCCCGGGAAGTCCAGGGACGGTCACATCAACGGATGCAACTGGTTGTCTAACGGTAGAATTTACTTCTGATGGATTTGTAACTTTAGCAGGATGGGAAGCAACCGTACAGTGTTCTTCTCCATCAGTATGCCCACCCGATTATGCCAACGGAAATGCTATAACTGGAATAGAAAATAATAGTTTTGATTATGAAACGGACGGAGCAATTGAATCTACTCAAATTATTACTAATAATGCTGTGGTAGATTATGATTCTGGTACGGATATTTTGTTGAATCCAGATTTTGAAGTAGTATTAGGTGCTGAATTTCATGCTTTTATAGATGGGTGTGGTGGAAACGCTTTAAGTGCCCCAAACACGGATTTATCTAAAATAAATAGTATGAAAAACAATACATCTTATGGACTAAAGCAACACAGTAACGGAGAGGTTATTATCACTAGATTAGCCCCAAATAAATCAAATCGTAAAAGGTAATTAAATTTACAATTTGTTAAATAAAAATAAAAAGTGGATTGTAGAATATAATCCACTTTTTATTACGTAAGAATTTACAAAACAAAGTAAAAGTTCCTAATCATTTTTAGTTAAAAAAATAAAACGTGACATATAAAAAATAGGTTTTATATAGTTTTATGTTGGAAATAAAAAAAATATTACTAATTTTGTTTCGCTGTGAAATCAGGTATTATATATTAAATTTGTTTTGCAGATTAAACCCAAATGTAATTATGTAATGTATTTGTTTTCCCCAATCACTTTGATTTAATACATTTTAAATTAATACTCCACATCTAACCATTTTAAAAAAGGAAACAAAATATTTCCAGTTGAATTGCTACTGACTTTCAAGCAGTACATAGGCTGTGCTTTATTTTAAACTAAACTTATATAACCTAAACTATTCATTATGCAAAAGAAACTACTTCTACTATTGTGTCTTTTTTCTGTTTTATTGTCAATAAATGAGTTAGAAGCACAACACCGTTGTGGCACTGATCATTACATGGAAAATCTGCTTAAAGATCCTGACTTTGCCGAAAAATTCTACAAACAGAGAGAAGAAATAAGAGTGAGTGCGATGCAAAAAGCAATGATGCCTTGTACAAATCCCCTTATCATTCCAGTAGCTGTACACTACGGAAATAGTGTTACTACTGCTAATACAGCTTGTTTAGTTACAGCAGCACAAGAACAGATTAATCAGATGAATTTAGATTTTAGTTCTTGTAATGCCAATGCAGGTGATCTTTGTTCCTGGATAAATGCTGGTTGTACAAACTTCGGTGGTACGGCAGGTGCTGATGCAATGCCAATTGATGGTGCTTGTATTCAGTTCTGTTTAGCAGATCAAAACTTGCCTGCTGGTGAAGATAATATTGGTGGTTTCGGTATAACTGTTGGAGACTACACTTGGTCTGGTAGTAATGCAGATACTGGAAACAACTGGGATGG
>JAHDFQ010000012.1:0-16808 GCA_020628085.1 Saprospiraceae bacterium | reverse complement strand
ATGAGTAATTTTTCAGCAGATCAGGTAGCGATTATGCAGTCCACAGCAGCAGCACAAAACGTGTGGACTACTAATAGTATTTCATGTTTTACAAACTGGCAAAATGGAACAAATACATACGCTTCTTGTGTGTCAGGACCTTGTGGAAATGTGAATCCTCCAGTAGCTAGCTTTACACCAGTTGCAGGAGCAGTATCGTTCTGTACAGGGAGTACACTAGACTTTACAGATACATCAACAGGAGTACCAACTTCATGGTCTTGGTCTTTTTCAGGAGCAGGGATTAGCTCTACATCTACAGTTCAAAATCCATCGGTTACACCAACTGCAACAGGTACACTAAATGTTACATTAACAGTAACGAATGCTAACGGCTCAGATAATACGAGTGCAACCTACTCGGTCACTGTACTGCCTGCTTCTGATCCTACATGTCAAACGCCACCATGTTTAATAACAAACAATGGTCCTTTCTTAATAGGTACTCCATCTTGTGCAACTAGCTGTGCTGCTGAAACAACAACTTTTGAAGTATATACAGATGAATCTTATCTTTTAGGAGGTTTAACAGCTAATGAGACATATACATTTGATATATGTAATGGTTATGATCCAGCGGTCTTTATGGCAGTTTTAACCATTGCTCAAGTAGACCCCGTCAATGGAGGTGTACTTGCAAATTCTGAGCTTGCGTGGGCTGCAGGATGTACGGTTTCTTTTACTGTACCAACGTCGGGAGACTATATTGCTATTATTTCTGAGGAGAATAACTGTGGCGGTGCGCAAATTGCTACGGACAATGGATTCCCATCTATTACTTGTGCTGGAACACAATCAACATCAGTGTTTACAGACCAAGGTGGTTTTGTGTATACTTATTTGCCAAATCAAAATGTTTCTTACACACTGTGCCCTAGTAATGCTGGAGGAAGTGTTACCTTGACATTTACATCCTTCGATATTGAAGATGATCCTACATGCCAATACGATATTGTCAATATATACGACGGACCAACCACAACAAGTACTAGCTTGGGAGGATTCTGTGGAACGACTATCCCTGGACCATTTACTTCATCAGATGCTAGTGGATGTATTACTGTAGAAATGATTTCGGATAATACTGTTCAAGGAACAGGATGGGAAGCAACCGTCGATTGCGGGGGTGGATGTAACGCTAATGAAAACTTTGTGAGCGGAGTTACACAAACAGGAACACTAGATTATGAAGCTAGTGTTAACATTACCTCAGAAGCTACGATTCAAGGTTCAACTACCGTTGTCGATTATGATGCTGGTGTAGATATTGATTTATTACCTAATTTTTGTGTACAATTGGGAGCAGAGTTTCATGCTTTTATTGATGGATGTGGAGGAGCGATGCTACAAGAAGATGAAGCTGCAAGAATGAAACAAGGAGTAGATGAAAGTAAAAAATTGAGATTGATAACGAGTCGTAAAAATCTTCAAATAGATGGAAGCGATACTACGATCAAAAAATAACGCTTAAAATTGGAATAAGCTAATATGTTTATATCGTCTAGCAGTTTGTCTGCTAGGCGATTTTTTATGTAAGATATATGTTAATTTTTTATAATACTTCAATTTTTATTTGGATTTTACATTTACAAATAATTACATTTGTGACAACAAGTTCTAGAGAGTGTTATTTAAGATAGTTTATTATTATCCTAACTTACCATCTAATATAATCTACATACTTTTAGCGGAAAAAATCAAAAAGTAAAAGCAGAACAAATCACTGTTGTATAAAATTAGTGTGGTAGCTAATTGATCATAAATACAACAATCCTACTGGTTTGCTTAGACTAAGCATTCGTCATCATCTGAATGCTTTGGACTGAAATTTCATTAACAATATTTCTTAGGGAGAATAAGTATGTATTCAACAAATAGAATACATACTCAAAATTTATTCACTAAACCGATTAAACTATGCAAAGGAAAATGAAGTTCTTTTTGTTAATTATGCTATTTGTAAATTCAATACTACTTTATAGTCAACCAAGTGGCTGTATTGCCTTATCTAATGTAGATCAATCCAATAGTAACATAACTTTGTATAGCGATAGTAGTGGCGGCTATGCAGCAGGTTCAAATGGCAATGGAGATATTGCTATGAGCGAACGTTTTGATCTCGCAGATCATGGAATTTGTTACCCATCTACAATCACTTCTTTTCAAATATGTGCCAATGTTGATGCAGGAACAACGGGCAATATAACAGCAGCTATCTGGAATGAATCAGCTAACTTACCCAATAATATTATTGCAAGTGTCACACAACCTGCCATGAGTCTTAATTTAACGGATCAAAATGGAGATGGAGCCATTACTACCGCAGACTGTACCACAATAAATTTTAATACAGCAGTCTCCGTTAATGGCCCGTTTTATATTGGATTAACTGGATTAAATACACTAACTGGTGGGAATTTAGGAATATACACCAATTCTGATCCAGAAAGTGTACCTGCTACTGCTTATGAACAGACTACTTCGGGGTGGATGTGTTTTGACAATTCACTTTCCTTGGACGTTGATATTAGCATGTTTATTTTTCCATCCATATTACCACAGGCACCTACAGTAGCAATCAATCTACCTACATCAAGTAACTTTTGTGATGACGGAACGACCTATCCATTTACTTCAACCACCTCCATATGTAGTGGAAATAGAGGAACAACTCCGACTTATGCTTGGAAAGTCATGATAAATAATAATATCATAGCAACAAGTACAGCATCTGCACCAAGTTTTTCATTCTCAACTTCTGGTAATCATCAAATAGAACTTTGCGTGACAGGAACTTTTTGTGAGATGAGTTGTGTAACAGAAACTATTTTTGTGTCAGACTGTGGGCCATCTTGTCCACCTAATTATACAGGGGCAAACGCTATCTCTGGAAATGAAACTGGTACTGGTGGTATTAACTCCGATGGAGACTTTGAGACAGATGGGATTATTACCTCAACGCAAACCATTGTGAGCGGAAATATTGATTATGATTCTGCAATTGAAATTAATATGTTAGCAGGATTTGAAGTGACTTTAGGATCTGTTTTTTGTGCCTTTATTGATGGTTGTAATGGTACAGGTGGTGTTGTAAATCCATTAATTGAAGAAAACGATCAACAGTTTAAGGCTTCTGAAACATATATTCAGCAAGATATAATTGAAACAAAGAATAACTTTTTTCAAGATCAGTCAATTCATCCCACAAAGTCAGTTATACGAAAGTAATAAAAAAAACTCCTCCATTTCACTTATTGGAATGGAGGAGTTTATTACGGCTTGTATTTTTAGAATGTTTTCTCCAACCTTAAAGTAAAATTCCTTGGTGCCTCTAATAAAGCAGGGCGTAAGGTATATTCTTTATTCAGGATGTTTTTTACCAGAAAAGATACCTTATTTTGTTTTCCAAATGTATAACCTACCCGAAGATCAAAAACGGTTGACCCGGTATTATTTTCCCTTCTATAATCACGAAGTCCTGGTATAAATCCTTCAAAAACAAAGTCTATTGCTTCCATATTACTATTATAAAAACCAGCAATGCCCACATTAAAAGCACCAAATTGACTTTCAATATCAAATTTCCAGGTATGTTTAAAACGGTATTTTAAAATATTATAATCCGCTGAAGAGTTGAGTGAATCCTTACGGGTAAACTCTTGAAATTGTGGATCAATATACGTATAGCCAGCGATTAAAGTCGTAGGGATCGAAGCGATTTTCCCTTGTCCCATAACACTAAAATCAATTCCTTTAATATCCGTATCTCCAATGTTCTGAGAACTAAATCCTAAGAATTGTGGTACAAATGCAAATTCCATCATATTCTGATACTGTGACCAAAAGGCAGATATATCCATAAAGCCTTGCCAATTGGATATTTTGAAACCCTGTTTGATACCAAATTCTGCACTCCAACCCGTTTCTGATGTCAAATCATAATTAGGAACAATCAAAAATCCGACATCTGTTGAAATAAATTTCTCCGCAATGGTAGGATAGCGATATCCTTGTCCCCAAGATGCTCGAAAATAGGTGTATTCAAATGGCTGATAGTTTGCACCAATTCTAAAAATAGGTCTACCTTCACTAGAGGTACTATTAGGATTGATAGCTTCTAAACTATCCGCTGCAATCAAAGCATTGTATTCGTAACGAACACCACCAGAAATCGTCAATTGGTCTGCAAATCGTTTTTCTAATTGTAAATATCCTGCTGCATTTCTACTTTTAATGGTTTCACCGTTGTATAAATCTGCAGATACTTTGGTGTAAGAAGTAAGAATCCCCGAAGTGACAATAAGACCGATAGGCTTGATGGTTCGCTGAAATTGATATTCTCCATACAGCAAATTGGAACTATTAGATTGGTTGTTGATTGCTTGATTATTAATGCTGTATAATCGTCCTTGAAATTTATGTCGATTACCCGATTTATCGAAATAGGTGACAAACGGATCAATCATATAACGTGTTTTATTGGTTTGCGAAAAGGAAGTCGGATTCCCTTCATAAGCACCAGCTTCCGCATCTTTCCAATAGAAGAAATTTTGATTTTTTCCTACATTAATATTTCCATTTAAACCAAAAGAAAAACGATCTGTAGCTCGGTACCGAAGCCCTAAAGTTGCTCGCCCATACCGTTCATAAGTGTCTCGATTGAATTTTTCATGAGACGTGAAAAACGCACTGGTGACAACGTCTAGTTTTTTGAATTTTTGGCGATGTGCAAAACTCGCACCAACTTGGTGTGGAGTGACGCTTGTATCTCTCCACCAATGTTTTTGCGGATCACTTGGTGCATCATAAATGGTGTAAAAAGTGGATGCTTTGGTCACAGGTTCAGATTTGGCATAAGCTGTGCGTACATTAATGATTCCGTTTAGGGCAGCAGAACCGTAAAGAGCCGAGGCAGCTCCTTTTATAACTTCAATTTGTGCCACATTTTCTATTGGAACATCTGTCCAGTTAGGACTACCAGAATCGGCTTGTAGTGCAGGAATATCATCAATTAATAACATCACTCGACTACCTGCTCCATACGAAAATCCCGATCCTCCACGGATATTGGCTTGACCACCAACTATATTTACTCCTGGTATTTTATTCAAAATCTGATCAACGGCAGTCGTATTATTACTTTCTAGTAATTCAGGTTTTAACACATCTAAAGACACCGTAGTCTCACCAAGCGGTTTTTCATATCGTCCTCCAGAAACCGTAGCTGTTTGTAATAAATTGATACTTTCCAACAAAGATATGTTGATAGTCTGAGGTTGATTCTCTATTAATGTTATATCTAAAAATTGAGTTTCGTATCCAATATAGTTGACTTCCAAACGATGATTTCCTACGGCGAGTTTGAGTACATAACTTCCATCAAAATCAGATACAGTGCCTGTGGTTTCCGTTGCAATCGTAGCAGCAATCAACGGTTCTTTAGTAGTTTCATCCATCACAATACCTTGTATTGTGGTTGTTTGAGCGTAGCTTACGTTAATGAATACAATACATATTATTCCCCAAAAAAAGGATTGTGTAATGGCTTTTTTCATAGATAATTTGATTTTCAATATCTAAAGATAACGAAAAGAAGATTCTTTTATATAAATGTAAGTATAAGAGATTCAATCAATTTCTATACAATTGATCGAATAGTAGTAAGATAAAATGGTGTGTGAAGTGTAAACGCTAAAAGCTAAGATAAAGGTATAAAATTATAATAAAATTAAAAAAGCCGTTTCAAAAATTAATTTGAAACGGCTATGCTAAGCGTTTATCTATTTGATGAATGAGTTCTAATTTTTCTGACCTACTACTTAAAACTCATCAATCAGTTTTTTCTTCATAATCGCAAATTCTTCGTCTGTAATCACACCATCATCTTTCAATTGTGCTAGTTCTTTTAACTTTGCAAACGGGTCATCAGGATCAACTGTTACTGGAGCAGGAGCAGGTGTTTCAGCTACTACAGGCGACGGAGTAGGAGCGGGTGAAGGAGCAGGGGCTTCGTTCGACTTCGCATCTGGTGTTATAATATCTTCAATTTCTGTTTTTTCAGATTTCCAAGAAGTAGCGACTTTTTTTCCTTTTTCAAATTTGTCAGCATAGTATTTTCGGACACGTTCAGGATCGAAATCGAGGATCGTTCCACCAGAATTAAAGTGCGCTTTAAACACTTCACCTAGTGCATAAGTAGAAGCACCTGCAAAGATGGAAACCGTCACGCCACCTAAATATGAACCTACACCAGGAATCAACTTGACTAAACTTCTTGCACCAAGACGTGCTAGTGTAGAACTGGTCAAGGAGGTCACAATCGCCTTGCCACGTGTTTCTTCAAAATCAATATTATATACTTTACATAACTGACGAATCATATCCAATTGCAATGCACTAACGGCAAAAATATCGGCAATTAAAACGGGAATCAGTCCAGCACCCATTGACCAAATTACATGATTTCGGATGACTGTTTCTGCATGTTTTGCTTGTGTATCTTTTTGAGGATCGTTATTCATAACTTTTTTCTTAATAGTATTATAAATGGTGGATTTAATTTTATCTTTCATATAGCTTTATATTTTTATTTTATTTCTTATTCTTCTTTACGTTTTAACACAAATGTTACCTCTTCTCCTTTAAGTTTAAAGCCTTCATCTGTATCAATAATATCAAATTCAATAGCATCGTCCTTATCCGAACTCAAAATCAAGGTATTAAAATTTTTAATCTCATACTGAAAGTCACCATCTTCATCACCCAATTTTAAACCGAACACATCAAAATTAAGGTCAGCCGTACCGTCTAACTTAAATTCAACGTCCGAACGCACCATATTATTTAAAATCGTCTTACCTAAAAAATTGCCGATAGAATTCTTTTTCTTCTTTTTTGTAGTAGACTGATCTTCTAAGGTCAGTTCATATTTACCAGCGATCTTATGATTTGGATTGATTAAGCTACAAGAAGCCACTAAAAATATGGAAACAAATAGAATTAAAAGTGATTGAAAAGAAAAAGATGGTCGCATATCAATAAAGTTGATGACAAAAAATCAAATGAAGCGATTTCGCTGCCATAAGCTGCAATATCGCTCCGCTTGAAGGGGTTTATATTAATTATTACGAAGATGAACCTCGTCTCAATTATTATATCAACAAGGTGCAATTTTTACGAACATAAATCAACTTTTGTCGATTATTTGGATTGGATTTCCGACAAACCTAGTAGAAATTAGTCAAAAAGTGATTCTTTTGACGATTCCTTTACAATAAGATCCAACCGATTAATTTTATTTAAATATTTCTAATTGGTTGGAAAACAAGTCCTTTAAATTCATGTTTCATATAAAAATATAGCAACTTTATGGAAAATAATGTAAAAGAAGATCAGGAATTTCAATCCATGACATTTCATCCCAATAATATTGTTTTGACCTTAACTTTGATGGGGGTAACCGCATTGTTTGCAGCTTTTTCTATTTCTTATGTATATTCCATGATTCAAAATGGAATTCCACCGATCAAACTACCTAGTTTATTCTTTGTAAACACGATCATTTTGGTAGCGAGTAGTGGAACAATGATGTGGGCGAAACAATGTTATTTGAAAGATGATACTAAGAACTATCAGAATGCCTTAATAGCAACTATCGTGTTGTCGTTGATGTTTTTAGTGGCACAATACTTTGGTTGGATGCAATTGATTAATAATAATATTGCGGTTAATCATAGTAATACAGCATCATATATCTATGTCATATCGTTTTTGCATCTTGCTCACGTCGTAGCAGGTTTGCCGTTCCTAGGGTTATTTTTATTTGTAGCCTATCGTAGAATGAAAGAACCTGTTAGTGTATTAGTGTATTTTTCTGATCCAGAGAAACTATTGAAGTTGCGTTTATTGACTCGATATTGGCACTTTTTAGATATACTTTGGATTTATTTAATTATTTTCTTTTGGGTCAATTACCTTATATTTAGTTAGAATAAAGCCTAAAGTAAAAAAGGTGTTGCGTTCAGTTCGCAATACCTTTTTTTAGATTTACTCCATTGGTTTGACATAGCCCCAATTTTCACCACGTTCGATTCTTTTAAGTTGAGTGGTGGTGATGCCAAAACGTTTCGCAATCATTTTGCGACGGGTTTTTCCACCATTCAATAGTTTTTTAATAATAGCTACTTTTGTTTCATTAAGTTTGTAAGTCTTATAACGAGATTTATGTGTAGCAGAGTAGCTACCTTTCTTGACTAGTCGTTTCATCCATTCTTCTTTGGTAATCCACTCCAAATTCTCAAAATGATTGTTGAGTTTATCTTCGTCTTTGTGCCAAACATATTCATGCTTTTCACTTGGTCGGTCAACAAAGTTTTCAGCTACTAGACGATGTGGGAACATGCTACCATGCTTATCATCCGCTAATCGAATATTAATTTGTCGCATTCCTAAGTGACTCAATGATCCTTTTAATAAATTTTCTTTTCCAGAAATTTTATTAATACTTTTCACTCGTCCATAATTCGAAAATTCATATTCACATTTTTTCGTCGGATACTTGAATGTGGCAATAATCCATTGTTCGTCCCACAGATTTTTAATTTTTAGATTAGGTTTGTTTTTCATTTTTAGATTTTCAGTTTTCAATCACTTTAATACATAGATGGTTTAGTACATCTTTTTTAAGACGTACACATTAGGGTTTCTTTTAACCAATCTTTTACAATAGAAAAGATATGGTGAAATTTAAAAACTTAATTTGTGATGAAACTTGGATTTATATTCTTAATATATGTAGACTAGTAACATTTATAAAAATGGTAGTCTATAACTTAAGATATTCAATAGTAAATGCAAATAGTGGTTGAAAATGCACATTACTAATAAGGAAGTTTTTAAATGTTTTGTTTGTTGTAATAAGTCGTTTACCTTTAAAACTGCGCCTGCGACTAACAGGTAAGTTATTTAGTAAAGACACCTAATAACTCAAAAGTTTTAAATACAGCTATTGCATGTGTTGCAAATTTAATGTTTATTTTGTTTTTTTTAAAATAATAAGTGACCTAAGCCCTTTAAATGGTTTTGAATGAATATAAAATGTAATAATTTACGATATTTTACAAATTTTTGATAAAAAAAATTCATTTTTTTATCAAAAAGACGCTCAAACAACCTAAATTTTGCTAATAGATTTAATTAAAATATAATCTATTCGTACTGTGAGGCGTTAGAGTTGTACTATTTCTCATTTAAAAGCAACAACTTTTAATCTATTCTAACGTTAAATTAGATTTGTAGAATACTAAATATTGACGATATTCGTATTCTAATTTATCAACATATCTCAATAATTAACATCATATAAATAACATGAAAAAAATAACGATACTCCTATTGGCAGTCATTGGTATTTGTAGTTTAAACTGGCAGTGTGCTTCACCAGCAAAAGGTACTACTATAAGTGGGCAGGTTACGAATGCAGGAAATTTACAACTATTTTTAGATAAAATCTATATCACTACAGCTAGTGAAACGGTAGCAAAAACTGATATTGATGCCAATGGAAACTTCTCTTTGAATATGGAAGAAGGCGTAGACAAAGGCATTTATCGAATCCGCATAGGACAGCAGCGTTTTAACCTTATTATGGATGGTACGGAAAAAGAGGTGAAAATTAACGGTGATCTGAATACTTTAAGTCGATATACTAATTTAGCAGTAGAAGGTTCATCCTCAACATCAGAGTATATAGATATGATGCAAAAAATCATGGCACGTCAGGTTAAATTGGATGACGTAACAGCATTTTTGAAAGAATCTAGTACACTTGGTGCATTATCTGTTGCACAACAAGCTTTAGGTGCTAATGCTAGCGTTATTGATACACATAAAGCAGTATTAGCACGAGTAGAAGCAGATATGCCAAATTCAATTTATGCTAAAGATTTTAAAACATTTGTATCAAGTATAGAAGCACAAGCACGTGCATCTGCAGGGCCGATCAATGTTGGTCAAATGGCTCCTGATATTGACTTACCAAATCCTGATGGTAAAAATTATAAATTATCAGACTTAAAAGGAAATGTAGTGCTTTTAGATTTTTGGGCAAGTTGGTGCGGTCCTTGTCGTCGTGAAAATCCTAATGTTGTAAAAATATATAACAAGTATAAAGATAAAGGATTTACAGTTTACAGCGTCTCATTAGATGGTGCAGATGCACGTTCAATTGGACGGTTTGGAGGCGATCAAGAACGTATTGCACAATATACTGATTCTCAGAAAAAGCGTTGGGAAGATGCTATCAAAAAAGACGGCTTAATTTGGCCTTATCATGTCAGTGATTTAAAAAAATGGTCTTGCGCACCTGCACAGGCGTATGGCGTTCGTGGGATTCCTAAAACTTTCTTAATAGATAAAGAAGGCAAAATTGCTAAAGTTGGCTTACGTGGAGCTGCTCAAATTGAGGCAGAGTTACTTAAACTCCTTTAAGTATTACATGCTATTTTGTAGTTTCCAAAAAAGCTACGTCATTAATTTGACGTAGCTTTTTTACGTTAAAATATGTCTTTGTAGATTTTGTATACTGCTTGCTAACAACTGATACAAGAATAGTACTCATTTAATATGATTTCTGCGGCTAAATTCCTAGCAATATAATAGCTAAAACTCATTTGATAATTTTTAACAAAAAGTATATACATATGTATGTACTGTATTTTTATTGTTATTTATAAAATGTTGACATACAATTTTTTATTTTAAACAATGATACGATTATGTTTGTTTTTTAATGTCACAAATATGATTTTTATGCGTATTTGTAGTCTCACTATTCCTTTATTTTTATCCTAAAGAAATGAGTGCGATTATTAAGGTAATCTCCTTCCAATATTATTAAAAAATAGTCAATATATCATTTCTCAACAATAGACAGAGATCTCAAAGTACCATTTCCTCGTTGCCAATTGAAAGTTATTTAATAGTAAATTATTCCAATTTCACAGTCAATTGGAGTGATAACTTTTTATAAATTCTACTTTATGTTACGATTTGAAAAAAATAATCATCGATCATTATTTGCATTGATCTTTTTGTGTTTGGTTTCATGTTCTATTTTATCTGCCAATTCGATTGATGATATAGATACGTACACACATTCATCTATTAGAATGTGTACCATAAATGCTACGGTAGGAAACTGTACTAATTTTAACGATTCTGCAACAGGGGAGGTTTTAGTATCTGTTTTCGTTGAAGGAACAGGCATTGCAACTATAGATATTGATGGTACAAATGCACAAACTATTGATTTAGATCAGGTTGGTTGCGCAACGTATGTACAATTTATACTACCTAGTGATGGTGCTTCTCATACTATTAATACAGATTGTGGTGCAACAGAAACAGTCGTTTTTCCAGATGCTTGCCCGAACTCACCGTGTATGAGTACGAGTGGAACAATTGGTGGAAAAGTATTTCTTGACTTTAACTTAGACGGTGCACAAACGGATGCGGAATATGGCTTTCAAAACATTTTAGTAAGCATTTATAGTCAAAATAATATATTAATCACAACGACAACTACCAATAATGCTGGAAATTGGTCGGTTTCTGGTTTAACAGATGCTGAAGAACTGCGTGTTGAATTTACTAACATTCCTACTGGATATACGCCAGGTAATCCTGAAAATAGTAATGTTGGTAGTGAAGTACAATTTGTGGAAGTACCAACCTGTAATGTAAATTTTGCTCTAGGGGATCCAGACTCTTACTGTCAAGATAATCCTTATTTATTGACAAATTGCTATATAAATGGTGATAACTCAGGAAACGAAGATGCTATTGTAGGTATTCCATTTCAGGCTACAGCGACTGGAGGGAGTGGAAGCGGTTCAGAAAGTGAATACTTAGCAACTGTAAGTGAAATAGGAAGTACTTGGGGACTAGCTTGGGATGCCAATAATGATCTACTTTATTCTGCGGCTTTTTTAAAGCGACATGCAAACTGGGGCCCTCAAGGACTTGGAGGAATATACGTCACTGACTTTGGAGCTGCTCAAGCAGGCGGATTTGCTAGTGCCATGGGAAATTCAATGGATTTTATCAATTTAGATAATTTAGGTATAAATACATGCGACGAAAATATTTTTGTAAGAGATTTTGGACCTACTGCAACCGATGAAAGTCATGACGATCAAGCATTTGATTTTGTTGGTAAATGTGGTTTAGGAGATATGGACATTAGTTCTGATGGAACAACTTTATATGTGACCAACCTCGCTATGAATGAAATAGTTGGGATAGATATCGCCACTCAAAGCATTACTAGCATTCACACGATACCCGATCCGGGTTGTACAGCCGCATCTGATTGGCATATTTATGCAGTTAACTTTTATAAAGGCAAATTAATTGTAGGTGGTATTTGTACCGCAGAATCCACTCAAATAGACGCAGATATGCAAGCTATTGTTTATGAATTTGATGCAACAGCTCCAACCGTTACAACTGCCGATGTCATTTTATCTATTCCGTTAGATTATACCAAAGGTACTGCTGGAGGAGGTTTGGGAACAAAATGGAATCCGTGGGTTAGTGATTTTACACAAATGCAGGTTCCAGGTAGTTTAGATAATAATGATAATTATGCACATCCTCAACCCGTACTGTCAAATATAGAAGTAGATATTTATGGTGGATTGATTTTGACATTTATGGATAGAACAGGACATCAATTAGGGTTAAATAATATGGAGCCTTATACTACAACAGATGATGAGATTGGACAAGTCTGGGCAGGTGGAGATGTTTTAAAAGTATATAACAACAATGGAACATGGCTACCTGAACGAGATGGTGTGGTAGGATACGATCAAGGTTGTGGCGCAGGAGATATGAATCAACTCAATGCAAATGGAAATAACCAAGGCCCTTGTGGTGGAGAGTTTTTCTGTGGAGATACAGCGCCAGGTTTTCATACTGAAACGGTTATGGGAGGGTCAGTTTATTTCCCTGTAGAAGATAATGTAGTTGTATCTTTGGTGGATCCGACTGGTTTTCATGCAGGTGGACTTCAGTGGTTAGATAACGAAGATGGAGAACAGGTAAAAGGATATACGGTATATCAACAGACGAATGATGGGAGTACCCAAGCATTTTTTCATAAAGGAAATGGTCTAGGAGATGTTGAATTGACTTGCGAAGGATCGCCGCTTCAAATTGGTAATGTCGTTTGGTATGATAGTGATATGGATGGTGTTCAAGATCCAGGCGAAGATTTAATAGAAGGAGCAATTGTTGAACTATGGGAAGATACCGATGGTGATGGAATAGGAGATGTATTAGTTGGCACAGCCACCACGGACGCAGATGGTGAGTATTATTTTGGTGGAAGTTCTGATACCAACTTACTTTCTGGTTCGCTTATGCCATTCACAAACTATGAAATTAGAGTTGATATAGCTAGTGTTCAAACGTGGCATGACAGCCAATATCCTACCTATCCAATAACTGTATCTTTCAATGACGTGGATAGTGATGCAACTGATCCAATGAATGGAGGAGGAAACGATGCTTTGGATGATATAAGAGACTCTGATGGACAATTGAGTGCAGATGAAACCTACAGTTCCCACTCTTTTACAACAGGAGGAATTGGTTCAGCTATCTATAACTATGATTTTGGGTTTTTCGAAGATTTTTTATACGATTATGGTGACTTACCCGATGGAACCACAGGTACAGGAAATTTAGATTATCAAACTAGCATAGCTAATGGTGGACCAGGACACATCATTATTGATGGATTATATTTGGGAGCTCAAGTCGATGATGAAGACGATGGTCAAGGTGATATAGAAGCAATGGGTGATGATACAACCGATGGAACAGATGATGAAGATGGAATCGGATTTGATTCTAATTTAGATATAGTACCAGGTGCTACAATTATTATTCCATTAGATGTCACCAATACAACAGGTAATACGGCACATGTAGAAATGTGGATTGATTGGAATGGCGATGGTGACTTTGACGATCCAAATGAAATGATAGCTAATTTAGATGATAGTACAACTCCTTTTCCAAATAATTTAACCATCATAGTACCAACAGATGTAGCTACTGACACTGACTTAGGGGTTCGTATTCGCTTGAGTAATGAAGATGATATGACACCACTTGGTATTGTAAGTTCAGGTGAGGTAGAAGATTATTTAATTCAAGTTAATTGTGCGGAGGAGGTTTGTATGCCGATGGTTATTCAAATTAATAGATAAATATAAATACGAACTGATTACATATTTAAAGAGTTGCAAGCTAGGTGTTTAAGTGTATATGTGAAAATAAATTGATGAGCTAATTCAGTTTTTTATCTTAAACATTTACTATACAAAAACTTAACAACCAATAATATTTGATGCTATAAAGGCTTTCCAAAATGGAAAGCCTTTGTTATTGATATAACTTTACTTAATATTGCATTGTTTGTTTATCAGCAAAATAAATCCAAACGATACTTGACTTACGTAGTTACAAGTAAACCATTATCAAATGAAATATTACAACATTCTTTTTTTAGCCTTATTCATACATACCATTGCTGTAGGGCAAACCTTTAGAGGTACATTAGTAGATTATCAAAAAGAACCTATTGTCGGTGCTCAAATAGTCGAATCAAGTACTCAAAATCATACACATAGTGATGAATACGGACGTTTTCAACTCAAAAAAATTGAAATCGGAGATACGCTCTATATTTCTCATATTGGTTATGAAGAATTATCAATTATAGTAGAAAACTTTGAAGACAATACCATCAAACTGAAAGAAAAATTTATTTCTTTAAATGAAGTTGTTATCTCTCCTCAAACGAATTTCCTCAACTTAATTACAGACATTGATATTCAAACCAATCCTGTAAGCAACTCTCAGGTTATTTTACGACAAGTACCAGGTTTATTTATTGGACAACACGCTGGTGGCGGGAAAGCCGAACAAATATTCTTACGTGGATTTGATATAGATCACGGTACAGATATTAATTTGACAGTTGATGGATTACCCGTCAATATGGTATCTCATGCACATGGTCAAGGGTATGCCGATTTACATTTCGTTATACCAGAAACCGTTGATAAAATTGATTTTGGAAAGGGCTTATATTATGCAGATCAAGGAAATTTTAATACGGCTGGATATGTCAATTTCAAAACTAAAAGATCATTAGACAACAGTATGATCAAACTGGAAACAGGACAGTTTAATACTAACCGAATTTTGGGTATGTTCAATATTCTAAATACTCAAAAACATAAAGTTTACGTCGCTTCTGAATATATGCTATCGGACGGGCCGTTTGAAAGCCCACAAAATTTTAATCGAATAAACTTATTCGCTAAATATTCAGGTTCACTGTCTAGAACAGATAAAATTGGCGTAACTATGTCCTACTTCACAAGTGAATGGGATGCTTCTGGTCAAATTCCACAACGAGCAGTAGACGATGGAAGCATCACTCGGTTTGGAGCCATTGATGACACAGAGGGTGGAACAACAAGTCGTACCAATTTTTTAATAAATTACGATAAATATATCAACGATCATTCATTTATTAAAAATAGTATTTATGTAAGTCAGTATGACTTTCAACTCTTCTCTAATTTCACGTTTTTCTTAGAAGACCCTATCAACGGCGATCAAATTATGCAACAAGAAAACCGTACAATTGTAGGCTTAAATAGTGCTTATCATCAAATATTTGAAAATACACCTTTTGATGGTAGCTGGGAAATTGGGCTGAGCCTAAGAAATGATCAAAGCAAGGACAACGAACTATCTCGTACATTAAATCGAACAGAAACACTAGAACAGATACAGTTTGGCGATATCAACGAAACCAATATCGGAGTATATGCGGATGCTCGGTTTGAATTTGGAAAGTGGACAATAAATCCTTCCATCCGTTTAGATGCCTTCAATTTTCAATACACCGATCGTTTATCAACCACATTTACAAGACCATCTGCAACGAAACAAATCGTTAGCCCAAAGCTGAATATTTTATACCATTATAACCCAGAAATCATTTTATATCTGAAAGGGGGAAGAGGATTTCACTCTAATGATACACGTGTGGTTACGGCTCAAACAGGGCGTTCTATTTTACCTGCGGCTTATGGAGTTGATGCAGGAACGATTTGGAAACCATCTCCTAAAGTACTCATTAATATGGCGTACTGGTACTTATTTTTGGAACAAGAATTTGTGTATGTTGGTGATGCAGGCGTGGTGGAACCAAGCGGACGCACCAGTCGGCAAGGACTAGATTTGAGTGTACGCTACCAACCATTGGATTGGTTATTTTGGAACTTTGATGCCAATTATACCCTCGCAAGAGCCATTGATGAAGAAGCTGGAGAAGATTTTATACCTCTAGCCCCAGATTTTACCTTAGTAAGTGGTTTAAATGTACGTCATCAATCTGGTTTGTATGGTGGTTTGAATGTTCGTTATTTGAAAGATCGACCTGCCAATGAAGATAATTCTATTGTGGCAGAAGGGTATACAGTTGTTGATTTGAACGTAGGATACGAATGGAGAAAACTGGACTTTTCTATTCAAATTCAAAATTTGTTGGACACGGAATGGAATGAAACACAGTTTGCCACAGAATCTCGTTTGTTAAACGAATTAGAACCTGTTGAAGAAATTCACTTTACACCAGGAACCCCCTTTTTTATTAAAGGTGTTGTTGCTTATTCTTTTTA